>CAVKAB010000061.1:0-7097 GCA_963653985.1 Bacteroidaceae bacterium | reverse complement strand
AAACAAGACGTAAAATAACAAATAAAACTTGTAATAATCCATCATAATATAAGGTATATCCATTAGAAAATGCATATAAAACATATTTTCCATCACTTGGAGGAATAAAAAACATAAAAATAGTTAGAAAAATAAACATCATCCACATCATCTTTAAAGACGAAAAGAATGTTTTTAAACTAACTTTCCCAAGTGCCATAATTATTCCAATTATTAAAGTTAATATTCCTAAAACAATGAATCTAGAAGTGTAGTTTCCATAAGGTAAAAAAACAATAACCATGATTAAAACTAACCCAAAGAATTTAATTCTTGAGTCTATTTTATGAATAATAGTGTTTAATGGAACATATTTTCCTAAAATTGGATTCATATTAGTCTTTTAAAACCTCTATTAAAGAATCAAAGTCATGAACATTTGACAAATCTTTCTTATATCCATACTTAGTTAATAAATTTTTAAATTTATATAAAGTCGGGATCTCAAGTGAATATTTTTCAATATCACTTTCATTAAATAATTCTTTTGGAGTAGTTATTTTCAATAACTTACTATCATTTAAAATAGCAACTTTTGATGAATAAGTAACTAAGTCCATATCATGAGTAACAATAATAATAGTTACTCCTTCTTTATTAATATCTTGAATAATTTTAATAATTTCTTTTTTGCCATCTGAATCAAGTCCAACGGTTGGTTCATCAAGTACTAAAATGTCTGGTTCACTTGCTAAAATTCCAGCAAATGCAACTCTTCTTTTTTGACCTCCACTTAATTCAAAAGGAGAACGAGCAAATAATGAATCATCTACTCCTAATTTATGTAAATTCTCAATTGCTTTCTTTTTTGCGTCTTCTTCACTTAAACCAAAATTAAGTGGACCAAACATAACATCTTTTAAAACTGTATCTGCAAATAATTGATATTCACTAAATTGGAAAACCATTCCAACTTTCTTTCTTAATCCAGCAAACTTTTTAAAATCTTTTTTACTTTTTTGTTTAGATTTAATTAAAACTTTTTTAATCTTTTTATCTTCAGTAATAATATAATCTTCTACTCTAGTACATCCTAAAGTTGGTAAAAGTAAAGCATTTAAAGTTTGAATTAAAGTAGTTTTACCACTACCTGTTTTTCCAACAACACTAAAAAGATCTCCTTTTTCAATTGAAAAAGAGATATCTTTTAAAGCACTTTGAGGTAAAAGTTCTTTTTTATCATAGTTAAATGTTAAATTTTTAAATTCGATTATTGGCATAAAAATTTTGCTAAATCCTCAATATTATTAATAGAATCATCAATTTCTATTTTATCTTTTAATGATTCTTTAACTTTTAAAACAAAAGGCAATTCAAATCCTAAAGATTCAATTTCATGTTTAGAAGCAAAAACTACACTTGGAATATCATTTTTAATAATGTTTCCATTATTTAAAATGATAACTCTATCACTAATATATGCTTCTTCAATATCGTGAGTAATTGAAATAATAGTAAGTTCTGGATCTTCTTTTTTCATTTCTAAAATTAATTTCTTAATTTCTTCTTTTCCTTCTGGATCAAGCATACTTGTAGCTTCATCAAGAATAATAACTTTTAAAGAAAGCGCTAAAATACCCGCTAAAGCAACACGTTGTTTTTGACCACCTGATAATTCATCAGGAGTTTTATTTAAGAATTTTTCCATTCCAACTTTTTTAGCAAATTCTTTAACTTTTTCTTCCATCTCTTTTTTAGGAATATTTCGATTTTCCATTCCAAAAGCAATATCATCTTCAACACTACATCCAATAAATTGATTATCAGGATTTTGGAAAACAATTCCAATTTCTTCTTTTAATTTAGTAGAATTTTCATCGGTTAATAAAATATTATTAATATAAATTTCCCCTTCTTTAGGAGTTAAAATTCTCATAATTAATTTAGCAAGTGTTGATTTACCACTACCATTTTTTCCAATTAAAGAAACATATTCGCCTTTTTTAACGCTAAAAGAGACATTCTTAAGAATGTCTTCATCTTTTTCATATCCAAATGTTAAGTTTTTTATTTCTAAAACATTACTATTTGTATTCAATTTCTTTAAATCTTCCTTTATATTCTTCTAGCTCTACTCCTGCAAGTAGAAGTAATTTTCTACTTGCTTGAGTAAATAATGTATCATGATATTTATCATCTAAATATACGATTTTTTTAATTCCAGTTTGTACAATTGCTTTAGCACATTCATTGCAAGGAAATAAAGTAACATATAAGGTACATCCTTTTAAACTACTTCCATTTCTTGTATTTAAAATTGCATTAAATTCAGCATGACAAACATATAAGTACTTGCTATCTAAACCTTCATTTTTATTCCATGATAATTTAGATTCATCAAGTCCTCTTGGCATTCCATTGTATCCAATTGAAACAACTTTGTTATCGTCATCTACAATACATGCCCCTACTTTTGTATTAGGATCTTTACTTCTTTTAGCAGAAAGTAAAGCAATTCCCATAAAATATTCATCCCAGTTAATTAAATTACTCATAAAAATTAATTTGCAGTGACAGTAAGTTGTCTTGAATATTCATCAATTGTTTTGCCAGTAATTTTAGTTTTTACTGTACCCTTAATAGTGATAACATCAGCACTACCAACAGTAATTGTAAATTCACCAGCATCTTCATTTAATGTAACACTATAATTTTGTCCTCTACTTCCAGTAGCAACAATTTCAACATCAAAATCATTTAACGATAAGTTTGAACCATATAAATTTCTATTAATAGAAATAAAATATTTAATAGAAACGGTAGCTTGTTCATCCCAGCTCCATCCGCCATTAAATCCTAATCCATATTTAGAATCATTACCTGTAACACTTGCATCATAATAACTTTCATCTTCGTAAGTAACAGTGATTGATGCAACTTGAGCAGATACAGTTAATGATTTTTGATCACTATTTAAAGCGTGGCTTGTGCCATTAACTTTAACTGTTGTATCAGCAATAATTTTATTTGTAACTTCTGGTAAAGTTAATGTGATTTCTTTATCAGAAACATAATAAGTATTTTTTAATGCTGAAGTTTGAGTAGAAGATAATCTTTCACCATTTCTAATATAAGTAATGCTACGTCTTGTTAATCCTAAACTTGAACCATTCATAGTTAATGATGAATTATTAGTAAATTTTAATAAATTTTCAGTATTTAAGAATGCATTAGCACCAATTTTTGTAACACCATTTGGAATAACAAATGATTCAAGAGAGGAACAATCTGAGAATGCTAAAGCACCAATTTCAGTTAATTCACTTCCATCTTCAAAGCTAAAACTTGTAAGATTTGTACATCCTGCAAATGCATTATCAGGAATTGAAGTAATAGTTTTTGGGAAATTTGAAATTGATTTAACAACTGTATTTCCTTCAAATGCAGTTCTTTCAATTGCAGTAACATCTTTATTACCAATTTTTGATAATAAAGAAACTACTTCTAATGGAGTTCCATCTTCTGTTTCAGTTGCAACTTGTGAAATTGTATAGTGACTTCCATCAGTTGATAATGAATATGTAACATATTGACTTGAAACTTCTTTCTTATAATCATATTGAGCAGTTGCAATAACTTCTTTTAAACCTGTTGGTTTAAATGTAACTCTTTGATTTTCAGCATCTACAACTGGTTCTTCACTTAATCCTTTAATACTATAAGTTGTAAAATCTCCATAATATTGACCTTTACACATTGGAAGAGAAATAGTATCCCATGAATAATAAGTTGCAGGAGCGTTATCAGGTTTTCCACCTTCACCAACTTCAATAGTAATATTTCTAACAGTTAATCCAACTCTTGATCCATCAGTATTTGAAACTGAAGAATTATTAACTAAGTGAGTTAATTCATCAGTACCACTAAAAGCATTATTTCCAATTGTTTCAACACTTGCAGGGATAATTAAATTATCAATTGCAGCACATTGAGAAAATGCTTTTGATCCAATTGATTTTAAACTGTTTGGTAAAACTAAAGTTGTTAACATAGAGCAATTTTCAAATGCACTATCACCAATAACTTCTAATTTATTAGCGTCAGTTAATTCAATTCTTTCAAGACCTGTGCAACTATAGAATGCGTTATCAGGAATTGAAGTAATTGCACTTGGGAAATTTTTAATTTCTTTAATTGATGAAGCATAGAAAGCATCACGAGATAAGATGTTAACATCTTTTCCACCAACTTGGCTTTGTAAAGTTAATGTATTGTTATGATTACTTAAATATGATTTATCAACTTCTTTAATGGTGTATCCACCACTAGAATTCTTTTCGTATTTAACACCATCAATAACAGTAGAATTTGTTAAGAAATAATATCCTAAAGCTCCACCTGCTAAAGCAACAAGGGAGACACCAATTACTGAAGTTGTAATAATTAAACCTAAATGTTTACCTTTTAATTTTGAAACTTGAACATCATTAATACTTCTAATTTTTAAAAGTAATGCATCAGCTTCATGATTGAAATAGTTATTTTGTAAGAAATTTTCAAGTTCTTCAGCTTGTCCATTTTCAATATAAACATCTAAATTTAAAGATAAGAAAGTTAAAAGATATTTCTTCATCTCGTCATGTTCTTTTTCACTTTCTTCAATTACTTTTCTAATTTCTTCAACATCTTTATATTTATTTAATTCAGCGATATTTGCACGATATGCATTTTCAACTGAAGTCATTCTATTTAAAAATGCATCTTCTTTACCATTGTCATTAATGAATTCTTCATTAACAAAACGGTATTTTTTATCTAAGAATTTTAAAATCATTGAATATGTAAAATCACCATCATATCCACTATCTTTTTGATTTTTAAACATCTTTAATAATTGATCTAATGGAGCATTTTTTAATTTATCAACGTTTTCTTTAATAGCAACTTGTCTTTTTAAAGAATTTAAAAATTTCTTAATTTTTTCATCACTAAAATTTTCAGCCTTTTTAAAATATGGGCTTGCTACAACTCTATCGTCTGCTTTTTCTTTTAATTCTTCAATTGAAGAAAAACCAAATTCAATTAATAATTTAGCAATGTAATAATATGGAGAATTTGGATTTAATCTATAAATAAAATCTAATTCTTCATTTGCTTTAACGAAATTTTTATTCTTAATTTCTTCAAGAGCGTTTTTATAATGTGTAGTCAAAGAATCGATGTCGCTATCATCCATTTTTTGAGTATTTAATACTTCTTTTTTATCATCCATACTAGTTAAATAACTCCTTTAAAATTTCCACCATTAACTTCATTTGAGTTATTGAGACTAACTCAAAACGGCCATGTGGAGAAAAATCACCTACACCAAGATTTGGGCAAGGGAGACCTAGATATGTGATGGTTGCTCCATCAGTTCCCCCTCTAATTGGAGTATAGGATATTTTAACACCTTTTTGTAAATATGCTTTATTTATTAAATTGATTGCTTTCATATCATTTTTAAAGTAATCAAACATATTTCTATAATCATCTGCGATTTGTAAAGTAATTTCAGCTTTAGGATATTTCTTTAATAATTTTTCTTTTTCTTTTTCTAAGATTTTTTTCTTTTCGTTTAATAAATCTTTATCGTGATCTCTTAAAATAAAGCTGAGTTCACATTTTTCACAATCACCTTTAAAATCAGTTAAATGAATAAAACCTTCTCTTAATTCAGTTTTTTCAGGAACCATATCTGAAGGTAAATCCATAACAAATTCACTACCAAGCATTGCGGCATTAACCATAATATTTTTAGCCATTCCAGGATGTACACCGACACCTAAAATAGTAACTTTGGCGTGTGCGGCATTAAAGTTTTCATAACTTGCTTCATAAATTGATTCTCCATCAAGAGTAAAACCAACATCAGCACCCATTTTTTTGCAATCAAAATGTAATGCTCCTTGACCAATTTCTTCATCAGGAGTAAATGAAATTGCTAAGTTATATTTAAATTCATCTTTATGAGCAACATAATATTTAGCAAATTCTAAAATAATAGCAATACCTGCTTTATCATCACCACCTAAAAGATGTTTTCCATCAGTAACCATTAAATCTTCATTAACTAAATCTTTTAAAAATGGGAAATCTTTTGGGGACATAATGTATTTTTCATCTAAAACAATTTCACTTCCATCATAATGTTCGATAATACGAGGATTTTTAATTCCACCAATTAAACTTGGGGATGTATCCATATGAGAAATTAACCCAATAGTTTCTTTTGAACCATTATTAACATGAGCGTATACTAATCCAAATTCATCTTGGATAACATCTTCAATACCAATTTCTTTTAAAATTCCAACTAACTTCTTTCCGAATTCAATTTCAGTAGAACTTGAAGGATAAGTAGTAGAATTTTCATCACTCATTGTATCAAATGCGATTAAATCTTTAAATCTTGTAACAATATCCATAAACTATCTCCCAAAGTAAATAACTTTTACGTTTAATTTTGTATAACTAATTGTAGAATCTTCGTTATTTTTTGTAACTGTTAAAGATTCTTTTTCATAAATTTCTAATGTATCCAATGCTTTAACATTAATTTTAGATATTGAATATGTTGAACTTCCAGTAACGCTAGTTTTTGAAATACTTACATCATTACTTTTTAATTCAAAACTTGCAGCTTTTTTAACTGTAACTCCAGTTAAATCAAATTCAGCTTTAAAAATGATATCAACATATTCTTCGCTTAAAGAATAATTAGAATTATCTTTTTTAATATAACTTAAATCAATTTTATATCCAGTTTTACTATCATTTAATGATAAAACTTTATCACTATAACTAATATCAATTTGTTTATTATTTGAATCAAGTCCAATTCCACTAGAATTATAGGAATAAACTTGATTAGAATTATAAATTTTATAATTTGGGGTATTAAAAAAAGGAATCGCAAATGTTAAAACACCTACAACTATGATTGCAGCACCCACACTACTTACAATAACTCTTGTTTTATTTAATTTCTTTTCTTCCATACTAAAAACAATTCCCCTAAATATTATATAATAAAAAACTCTAACTTTTTACAACAAAATTAAAAAAATAAAAAGAAA
>CAVKAB010000060.1:0-7155 GCA_963653985.1 Bacteroidaceae bacterium | reverse complement strand
AGATGTCTTTTTTTGTTTAACTAATTTTGTCTCACATCATTTGATATTAAACAATATTCTTCACTTTTTGCTTATTTAAGAAGAAAAAATAATACCAAGTTGAAAAAAATTAAAAAAAAATTTAGCAAACCCCTTGACAGAGTGCTAATTTATGATAATATATAGTTAGCACTTGAAGAACAAGAGTGCTAAAAGATACTTAGGAGGTATTAATTATGAATAATATTATTAGTAAAAATAGTTATGGATTCTTAGATCCATTCTTCGATGAATTATTTTCAGAGAAAGGATATTCTTTAAATGATGTAATGAGAACAGATATAAAAGATGAAGAAGATCATTACGAATTGAAAGTTGAAGTTCCTGAAATTAAAAAAGAGAATTTAAAACTTTCTTTAGATGATGGTTATTTAACAATTAATGCATCATTTAACAGTAATAACGATGAAAATAAACACGGAAAATACATTCATCGCGAAAGAAAATACGGTTCATTCTCTAGAAGTTTCTATGTAGGAAAAGCTTTAAAAGAAGAAGATATCAGAGCTAAACTTAACGATGGAGTTTTAACTTTAATCGTTCCTAAAGAAGAAACAATTAAAAAGAATGAAGAAAAGAAGTATATTAACATCGATTAATATATAAAAAACTATTTCCCCCTCATAGTTTTTAGGCCACATTATTGTGGTCTTTTTTTATTTAATTAAAATATGTATAATTTTTAACATGAAAATAAATGTTAAAAGAGAAATTTTAGAAAATTATTTAAATATTAAAGAAGAAAATATAATCGTTGATAATATAATTAACGATTATTTAACTCACTACCGTAAAAGTGTCAATTTAAAATTAATTAATAAATATAAAGATGATAAAAATAAGATGTATAAAATATTTTTAGATCTTTTAGAAGTAGATGAATATGATGAAGAATTTTCTTACTTTGAAAGTAAATACCAATTAAAAAACATTAAAAAGATTAATAAAAACGATATTATCAACAATCCTTACTACACCACTTTTTCTAATAATATAAATTTAAAAAAGAATGGGTACGAATTATCAATTGATTCATATTTACCTTACGAATTATTTTTATATGATGATATAAAAGTAATAGATAACGAATATTATAAAGAGATTAACTATCTTGGATATTTTGAAGATAAAATTAACTTTTTAGCTTTAAAAAAAGATAATGTTACGTGGATGTCCATCACTCCTCATGAAATATATACAATGAAAGATGATATCAATAAAGTAAGCGGAAATGTATTAGTTTTAGGATTAGGTTTAGGTTACTTCCTCTATATGATTTCTTTAAAAGAAAATGTTAAAAAAATAACAGTTATAGAAAAAGATAAAAATATCATTAATATATTTAAATCCCTATTATTTTCTAAATTTAATCAAGAGAAAATAGAAATAATTGAAGCTGATGCAATTGATTATTTAAACGAAAATAAATTACAATATGACTATGTATATTGTGATTTATATCACAATCAATTCGATGCACTTACTTTATATATAAAGATTAAAAATATAGAAAGCAATTATAAAAATACAACATTTTTATATCGGATTGAAACTTCTATTATCGCTTTAATTAGAAGATGTATTTTATCTTTATTAGAGGAACA
Source organism: Bacteroidaceae bacterium (assembly GCA_963653985.1). Classification (GTDB taxonomy): domain Bacteria; phylum Bacillota_I; class Bacilli_A; order RFN20; family CAG-826; genus Onthovivens. The sequence continues at coordinate 5,512 of CAVKAB010000060.1, read as the reverse complement.
ATATGATAAATTAAAAGAAGAGAATTATTTAAAATCAGAAAATGATATCGATAAGCTTATCAATGCTTTATATTTTAAAACTAAAGATATATCTATAAATAATGAAGAAGAATTAAAAGAGTTTTTATCTAATAAAAATATAATAAATTTGATTAAAGATATTAAATTTTAGTTAATGTGAGTTACATTACCTGCATATAAAGGAATGTTATTATTATCATATATTACGTAAATAAATGGATGATCCAACTTGATATCATATTCTTTTAATTCAGTGCGCTCATCAGGAGAAGTTGCTCCTTCTATAGAACCAAACGATACTGTTTTAATAGTTGTACCACTTTCATTAAAATCAACATTATTAAATTGTTTTATGAATTTTATATACTGATTGTAAGAGTAACCTTCATATATATCAGGAAAATTATCTTTAGAACTATCAAAAGGAGTTGTAAATCCTATATTTTTTAATATTTCAACCATATTTAAATTAGATGTTTTATTAAATTTAGGAAGAGATAAGTAAACAATTGCATTTGTTAAAGAAGAACTATCAATTTTAAATATTTCTTTACTATTTACAACATCTATGGTGTTAACATTTTTATCTTTAGAAATGATGTATTTAATTTTATATCCATTTTCATAACTATCATAAAAAGAATAATATTTTTCATTGTCTTCTAAAGCTGTACCATAACTATGAGACATATAAGTTACATTTTCTTCATTACCGCCAGAATAAAATTTACCTGATTTATTTTTTGCATCATCGATTTTTATTAACCATTGATTTTTAAAATATAATAACGAAAACACATAAATTGTAGTTAAATCATCAAATTCTAAATCGCTAGTTTTTAATATATTTGTTGTATCTAATTTTAGATTAACCCAATCAATTATATGATATAAATTATCTTCACTAAACTTCATAGAATACGCTTCAACATTAGAATTAGTTAGGATATCAATATATTTTTCATTTAAATTTAATTGATTATTAAAAAATACAGAATTATAGATTTGAGTAGTAGCATCATCTTTCAAATAAAAATTATTTTTAAATACCTTATTTAATTGTTCAATTCTTGTTTCTTTACTCGTACCTAATAAGGCATCAAAATCTTTATTTGTTTCACTAGATGAACTCAATAAAGAGATATTGTTTAATTCGAAATATAGACTTAAAGGAGATACTGTAAAATCAGAATAAAGATCTAAAGTACTATCAAATATTTTAGAAGAAAATTTATTAAAATTAGCGACAAAATTATCATCTAATTTATTATTTTCTTTTATTGAAGAATATTTAATATCATTGAGCATTTTAAAAGAATCACTTTCTAAAATCTTTCGATCGTTTAAAGAATATTTATGGTTAAAATCTTTATAATTTTCTTCAGTTTTAAAAAATGCAGTTGCGAATTTATATCCAAATACACCTACTACTGTTGCTCCAATTAATCCAAAACTGAGAGATAAGCCCAAAACTAAAGGTCTTCTACTCATTTTATAGTTTCTTTTATTTTCAACAACTATTTTATCTTCAATTTTAGAATAATCCCCATTAAAATTTGAATAACTATTAATATATTCCTCAAATCTATCCTTTCTTTTCATATATTTCCCTCTTCTTTTAAAAACTTTTTTGTAGCTGAATAGTAAATCGATGTCACTTTCTTTTCTTTAAAATTATATTGATTTGCTATCTCTTTAAACGTGTAGCCTTCTATAACATGCATCAAGATTATATCAATTTCAATTTGCTTTAAATGTTTCTCCATCTTTTTAACTAAATCATTATAATTTAAAGAAGGAATTGAAGTATCTTCAATAGGAACATCTACTTCATCATTTAAAGTATCAAATTGTTTTTTCTTTAAAAAATCCTTAGCAGTGTTATTAGTAGATTGAATTAAATAATATTTAAAAGAAGATTGTATTTCATTAACATTATTAAAAACTTTAATGAAAGTATCATTAGCTAAATCTTCGATATCTTCTTTATTACTTATATATTTAGATATAATAAAACAAACCAATTTGAAATATTGATTGTATTGCTTTTTAAAATACGCCTTTAATAAACAAGAATCTTCTTTTTTTAAAATCCTATTTAATTCTTTATCCACTACCTCTTTGAAAGCCTTTCAATTAATAAGACGAAATATATTAAATATTTTCTTTATTTAATCTAATTTTTTTACAACTTTGCTATTTAGTTTCAATTCAAAAGTAGAAATTTTGTTGTTGATCTTATCGATATAACTGCTTCTAATACTAGCTAATTCTTTATCGATATCATCACTTGCTTTTTTGATGCTATTAGAACTTTTTTCAATAGCATCTAAAGATTTTTCTAAAGAATCTAATGGTTTATCTAAATATGTATTTTTAATACTTTCAAATTCATCGATCAATTCTTTTTTACTCTTTAAATCAAGTCTTACTTCTTTATCGCTTAAAAGTAAATCGGAAAATCTAGTAGTCAAAGAAGTTATCATATTTAAAAATACCATTAAATATGCAGGACGCACAACATACATATTTTCATATTCTTTAACTTTAAACATAGGCAATGTATTTGGTTTATCTAACTCAAGATTAGATACTAATACTGCATATTTACAGTGCTTTTTATTTCTATTTTTATCTAATTGTTTATAGTGAGATTCATTCGTTCTTTTATTAACTGAATCAGGATTTTCATCTTTCATATCTAAACAAACCGAGGTTAATTCATCTTCAGGATTATGTTCACTTGTCGTATAGATTTTAAAGATATAATCAGCTTTACTTCCTTTATCTTCTCCTTCTTCTTTAATAACTTCATTATCTTTTTTCCATGTACAATTCAATAAACCATTTTGCATATACGAACTTACTTCGTTATCGCACCAAGATTCTAAATCTTCACCAGTTTGTTTAACATTCATACTAGTTTTCATTCTCTTAAGTTCAAGATTCTCTTTTTCTTTTTCGTTTATTTGTCTTGTTAAAGATTCTTTTAAATCTTCTATTTCTTTATTCTTTTCTTCTTTAACTTTTTCTTTTTCTTTAAGCAATAAAACATCTTTTTTATTTAATTCTTCTTGATGTAAGACATTAATATCACTTATTTTTTTATTAAATTCATTTTTTAATTCTAATTCTTTATTTTTGATATCAGCATTATACTGAGCGGATAACTTCTCAAATTTATTAAAGATATCATTATATTTTTCTTTTGCTTCATCTTTAATTTTAGAAATTTTTAATTCATTATCTTTATTAGTTCTATAAATATCGTTATTATTTTTTTCTTTTAAAGATTTTATTTCGTTATTAAGATCGCTAATTTCTTTGATATATTTATTATCTATTTCTTTTTCTTTAAATTTTAAAGCGTCACTATTTTCTTTTTTAAGTTTCTCTATCTCTTGTTTTAATAAAGCAATACTATTATCTTTTTCTAATTCAATTACTTTTTTCGCATCTTCTAATTTAGATGCATATACTTTATCTTTTTTAGATTCAATAACTTCTTCAATGTAAGAAGTATCTACTTCAACTAATTCATTTAAATATATTAAATCACCAACCGAAGCATTTTCAGCAAGTTCTAAAACATTTTTATCCTTTACAATAACTTTAACTTTTTTCATATTATAAACCTCCCTATAAACTAATTATTTACTAAATAAATAATAAAATAATTAAAGAACTTTTAAAATAAAAATAATGAAAATATACAGAAAAACATATTAAAATTATTGCATTTTCTTTATTATTCATATAAAAAATAACTTCATTTTAAATTTCAGTAAGTTCTAATTTTTTTATTCTATTCGAGGCGATTTTGCAACAGATAATTATCCCTTAGGTTTATTAAGTCATTCTAGAATTTGTAAAATTAAAATGTATAAATTATCTAGATATGAATCAACTTAAGTTCATGTATTATTTACTACTACGAATCTTTTATCATTATTCATTCAATAATTTTTAAATTAACAAATATTTATTCACCTTTTGGATAAATTTTCACACCAATTTTCAATATATTAAATACGATTATACAATTAGATATTTTTTAATTTACTTTCATGACTTCTCTACTTTTAGTTAATGCCTATAGTGGATTTATAGTATCATCAAATTTAATAAAAATATATTGTCATTTTTATATTTCGTAAAAAATAGAATATAAAAAAAAGAAGTGATAAACTCTATTAGGAATTTTATCACTTCTATTTCTTAAACTATTAAGAATCTTTTTACATCTTCTTTTTAGTTCACAATTGATTTTATTCAGGTATAACCTTGATGTTTACATTATCGAAAGTGTTACCACCTTCTATTAATTGACCAACGATTGTACCAATTCTATTTCTACCATTAATTGTAGCATAATCAATATTAAGATTTGCAAATTTTACATAGTTAGCCATTGACAATAAACCAACATTTGATGTACCACTAACTACAAAATGAGATATTGTTTTATCATTGCCATCAAATGTCATTGCAAAACGATAATTTCCGATAGTGTCTAAATTAATAGGAGCCCACATTTGATCTCCTAAATCAATATTTTTTGTTAATTTAACTGTTTTATTTTCAAAACCTCTTTTTGTTCTTCTTCTGATTTATTGTTAACAATATCTCTAAAACATCCAAATTAAGCAGCATTATCAATTTCAATAACATTTTCATCTAGATTAGTAGTCTTAGCATTACCTTGAACTGCTTCACCTGTATAACTAACTTTACACTTTTTACCTTGATATTCGTTTATAGCATCGCTAGGAAGAACAACTTCACAATCCAATGTAACAATTTCACCTTTCTAAGTTAATTTAGTCCATTTAGATTTGTTATTCAATCCATCAAATTTGCTTTCACCAATAGTGAATGAAAGTTCAGAGAATAAACCAGTATCTTCTTCTGTAGAGATAACTGTACAGTATTTAATAGCTACATAACTATTATTAGTTACCTTGATTTTAAAAGTAACCTTATCACCAGAAGTAACATTACTTAATGTAACAGAAGTACCGTCAAGAGCAGCTGTACCGCCATTTGTAAATTTTCCTTCAACATCAGTTTCACTAAAACTATCAGTCTCATCACCTACCAAATCAGTTCCTGAATAAGTTTTTAATTCTTAAGTAGTAGATACAACGTTAACATTTCCTGTAGTAACAGTAATGTCTATTTCTGCTTTGCTAGTAAAAGAGCATATGTGCTACCGATAGCAACGCCTCCAAAAGCAAGAGCAGATAGTGCAGAAAAGATTATTACCTTATTGACTTTTCTAATTTTTTTCATTTTTTTGCCTCTCAAAATTAGACGAAAGAATATTTTAAAATATTTTTTCTTTCGTTATTTTTAATTTTAATCAAAAAAAGTGCTTTCTCTTACTTTAACAACTTTAATTTATATAAAAATTATAAGAATGATAAAAAAATAATATAAAATATTTTAATATTCAATCTTTTAAAATATTTAAAAGTACAAATGACAAGAT
>CAVKAB010000059.1:0-7260 GCA_963653985.1 Bacteroidaceae bacterium | reverse complement strand
TAGGTACTAGTAAAACAATGATTTTACAAGGTATTTCAGGTACTGGTAAAACATCTATTACCTCTGCTTTTGAAGCATACATCAACAATTCACTCCATCCAATTGCAGTTCAACCAATGTGGAAAGAAAGAAGTGATTTAATTGGATATTTTAATGAATTTACTAAAAAATTTAATGAAACAGAAATGTTAAGTGAATTATATAGATCAACTTTCGATGATAAAATCTATATTATTCTTCTTGATGAAGTCAATATTGCAAGAATTGAATATTATTTTGCAGAATTTTTATCTATGCTTGAATATCCAGACGCCGAACAAAGAACTTTAGAAGTTACTAATGACGTTTGGAAAAACGATCCTAAAAAACTCCAAAAAGGTAGACTTAAAATCGGAGATAACGTTTTCTTTTTAGGTACTGCTAATAACGATGAATCTACATTTGGTATTTCTGATAAAGTTTATGACCGTGCTATGATTATTAATCTTGAAAAGAAAGCTGTACCATTTGAAGCAACTCCAAGAAGTGCAAAGACTATTTCATATACTGATTTTAATAATCTTACAAAATCAGTCGTTTTAGGATTTAAAGGAACTGATGAAGAAAAAGTTCTTGAAGGATGGATTGAAAAAATCAACGAACTTTTAATCAAATATTTAGATATTTCTTTTGGTAACCGTATGATTAACCAAATTAAAACTTATATTCCTTTATATATTGAATGTGGAGGAGAAATGAGTGAAGCTTTTGATGATTTCGTTTCTAAAAAGATTTTAAGAAAATTAGAAGGAAAAGATATTTTAAAATATTCTTCATCATTTAATCCATTTATTAATGAATTAGATGCTTATTTTGGAATGAATAAATTATCTAAATGTAAAAAGGTAGTTTCTAAATATATTATTGCAGGTTAATTTATATGAATAGAAATGGAAAAAAATATAACCAATATAAAGGTATTAAAAAATATAAAGAAATAGTTTCTATTCAAGATGAACTTGAAACCAATTCATCTAATTTAATCGCATCTAATGATTTTAGAAATGAGATTAATTTCTTATCAAATGAAATTGATATCAAAGAAGATTGGATCAGTAAAATTGAATTTTATCTTCCTTATTTAAGTGCAGCGATTAGTGAAAATAGAAGATTTATTTTAAATGAAGGTGAAACTTTAGATATTGAAAAAGTAAGAAAAGTATCTAAAGATTCAGTTTATGATTTAGCACGTCACGCTGATAAAATAAGAAAAATCAATGAAGATAATGAAGTAGAACCTAAAAAACTTTATATTATTGAGAAAAATGATGACTATTCACTTTATGAGAATAGATTTTTAGTATTTCTTTTGAATATGCTTAAATCTTTCGTTAGTGTTAGGTTTGATAGAATTAAAGACGCTCAAAGTAAAAGAGAAATTGTTACAAGTTTAAGAAATAATGATTCAACTACTGGAGTTGAAGGATTATATTTTAATTTTGAATTACGTGATATTAAACATAGAGAATTTAAAATTGAAGATAATGATGTTAATTTAGGAAAAATCAATAGAATTAACGCAATATCTGCTCAAATCTCAAGACTTTCTAATACTGAATTAATTAAATCAGTATCAAAAGCACCTTCTCTTGTAGAACCAATCATTAAAAACAACGTTATTAAAAATGATCCAAATTTTATTAAATCATATGAATTATATGAATTCTTAAAATCATATAAAGATGATGGATTTGAAAGAAAAGCTGTTAATAAAAGTGAAGCATTATCAAAAGAAGGATTAGAATATTTTAAATATATCCCTCAACTTGTATCCTTTTTATCATATTCTTCAATTAAAAATTTATTTCCTAGTTTAGAAAATGAATTAAAAGCTGAAAAAGCTGAACAAGAATTAAAAAGAATTGAAGATGTTGAAAAAACACTTAATGATTTCTTAAATGGAAGAAAAAATCTGGATGATTTCATGGTAAAAAATACAATTTATGAAATTTTTAAAGGGAATATTTCATTAAAAGAAATATTAGAACTTGAGAAAAATAAACATCAAAAAGAGAAAACTGAATTAATTGATAATTATGAAATGAAGATTGATTCTTTAAATGATATAAATTCTGATTTAAATGAAAAACTTACTAAAGAAGAAAATGATTTTAAAGAAAAAATCGAAAAATTAGAAAAGGTTCATAAAGAAGAAACAGATGAATTAAAGAAGCAAATATTATTACTTCAAAGCCAAGTTAGTTCTTTAAAGATTTTAACTGATACTACATTTAAAGAACAAAAGCTTGATATCGAAGAATTCGATATGATGGAAAAACAATTTGACGCATTCTACGATTATATGCGTGATCATTGGAAAGAAGTTAAAAAGAAAATTAACGCTAAAAAGAGAGAAGAGATAAGAAACAAATTTAAAAAGAAGGAGAAGTTCAATGGAAAGTGATAGAAAGCTTGATAAAACAATTATTATTTTCTTAATGGTAGCTTTAGCATTATCAGTTTCTTTTATTGCGCTTTTAATTTCTGAGATTTTAAGTAATGGTACAGGATTTAACTTTGATTCTCCACTTGTTTTCTTATTTATTGCTATTTTAGTAGCGATTGCAACTTCTTTTTGTTTAATTTATTTCTTCTTTTCTACTAAAAAAGAAGAAAAATTTATTTATTCAAGAGATTCTTATTTAAAGAACGCTAAAAAAAGAGAAGCAGAAAAAGAAGAATTATATAGATTCTCAAAACTTAGAATTCAAGATGAAAAAGAAAGAGAAGAAATTAAATATGATAAAGTTTCTTCTTTAAAAGAATTTGCTACTCAATTTAGAAATTTCTGTGCTAGTGAAAAAGATCCATTATATTATAGTGAAAAAGATATTATTTCATTTATTTCTAATCTTGGAGTATCAAAAACTATGATTCTTCAAGGTATGAGTGGGACTGGAAAAACATCTATTGTTTTAGCATTTGAAAGATTTGTAGGAAATCCAATTGATCCAATTGCAATCCAACCAATGTGGAAAGAAAGAAGTGATTTAGTTGGTTACTTTAATGAATTTACTAAAAAGTTTAACGAAACTTTACTTTTAGAAGAATTATATGAATCTAATTTTGATGATAAGATTTATATTATTATTCTTGATGAAATGAATATTGCAAGAGTTGAATATTATTTTGCAGAATTCTTATCACTTTTAGAATACAATGATGAATCTCAAAGAGTTATTGAAGTTACAAATGATGTTTGGGCAAGTGATCCTAAAAAACTCCAAAAAGGTAAATTAAAAATTGGTAAAAACGTTTACTTTTTAGGTACTGCTAATAACGATGAATCAACATTTGCAATTTCTGATAAAGTTTATGACCGTTCAATGATCATTAATTTAAACAAGAAAGCAGATAAATTTAGAAGTGAAAAAGTTAAAGGAATCCATATTTCTAATACAGATTTCTTAAAACTTTTTAAAGATGCTAAAGATAATTTCTCATTAAGAGAAAAAGAAGAATTAGAAAATATAATCGAAAAAGTTAATAACATTTTATTTACTAATTTAAAAATTAGTTTTGGTAACCGTATGAGCATGCAACTTAATGATTATGTTCCTTATTATGTTGCATGTGGTGGGGATAAAGTTGAAGCAATTGATGACTTTGTATGTAAGAAAATCCTAAGAAAAGTTGAAGCTTTAGATTACATGAGGCTTAAAGAACCAATCAAAAATGTTATAAATAAATTGAATGAAGAATTCCCTAAAGATTCATTCAAAACTTCAGTTGAATACTTAAGGAAGTTTGTTATTTAGGAGGTAAGAAAGATGAAAAAGACTAAATTAGCAATTATTTTTACTTCTTTAATCCTTGTTATGTCTATTGCAGGATCATTATTGTTTTTAAATAATGTGACTGGTACGATTAGACTTTTTAAGACTGCGATAACAATTAACTTTAAAGATAATGTTTATACATATAATGATCAAGAATTAGAATCTTTAAACTATACAATTACTGATGGTAATTTATTTAGTGGAGATAAGTTAAAATTTACTTTCAAAAATAAAATTATTAATGCAGGAACATATGATAGAAAAAAGTTTTCTTATAATATTATTTCTAAAACTGGTAAAGATGTTACTTCAAGTTATATTATTAATGAAAATTTTGAAGATATTGTTATTAATAAAAGAGATTTAAATATTGTTACTTCATCTGCCGTCGGAACTGTTAAATATTTCCAAGAAGGATTAGCAGATTTTGAACATGCTAGTATTAAAAGTGGTGAACTTTGTGAAGGGCATTACATTGAAGCTAAAAATTTTAGAACTATTTTTTATGCAGGAACTTTTGATAATACTTGCACAATTGCTGTAAGAAATTCAAGTAATCAAGTAGTTACTAGTAATTATAATATAAATATTTATCCAGGCACTTTATTTGTATTTGGTACTGGTGGTGATAGTACAGGAGATGATATTGATATACCTCATGCTCCAGATGAAGAATATGATGATTCTAGTTCGGGTGGAATAGACCTTGATAGTGATAAAGAAGATAAAAAAGAAGAATATTCCGAAACAACAGATTTAAATTACACTGTATTTCAATATTATAAATATACAAAAGGAAATCATTTTTTAAGAGATGATGCTTCAAAAGGTAATTTTAATATTAATGTGTTTGAAAAATCTCCAAAATATCAACTAAGTGAAGATAATATTAATCCTGATGAATATATTACTTTTTTATTAAATGATAAAGTTACACATCATAGTGGTCTAATTGATTATAGTCTTGTTAAATCAAGGAATTATGATTTACATCTTAATTATCCTATTTATAATAAAAAACAAGATAACGATTTATATCCTATTTTAAGTGATTTAAAAACAACTCAATTAGTAGTTGAAGGTTTAAATTATGATTATATGGATAAACCTAGTTTACTTGATAATATTGAAATTAATAACGCAAAATTTATTAAAGAAGAAATGGAATATCGCAAGTTTGTTTATTCAAATTATTTATCAATGGATAATACAAACTACAATTTTATAAAAAGTTTTATTGAAGAAAATAATTTAAATGGAGATTGCATTTATGAAATCGCTAATAAATTAATTAAATTATTTTCTACTGAATATAAATATTCAATGCAAAATTTAGAATGTTATAAGGATGAGTATCAAATAATTTCTTTTTTAAGAGATACAAAGATTGGAAAATGCACTGAATTTGCTACTTCTAGCACTCTTATCTTTAGAACCCTTGGATATCCAGCAAGAGTTATTACGGGTTATTCAGTTGATGGAATTGGTAAAGTTGATGTACTTGCAAAATATGCTCATGCTAAAACTCAAATCTATTTTGATGGAAAGGGTTGGGTAGATTTTGAATTTACTGTTGCTCCTTCAATTGATGAAAATGAACCAAATCCATGGGAAGGAAATGACGAAGATGAAGAAGAGGAAGAATATGAAATTAAAATTTCTTCCGAAAATTTATATAAAGTGTATGATGGAACACCTTTAAGTTCTAATAATTTTAGTGTTGAAGGTGAAGAAAATTTAAAAGATGGTCATAAATTATATGCTTTCTGTAATAATTCTATTTCAGATGCAGGATATATTGAAAATAGAGTTGATTATTTTATTTTAGATTCAAAATTTAACGATGTTACTGATAAATATAAAATAAAAGAAGATTTTGGATTTTTGGAAATTGCACAAAAACAATTTGAAGTTTCTACTCAAGATTGTAAAGTTTCTTTTGATAATCAGTTAGAAAATCGAGGTACTATTATATATAATAGCGATGATTTAATTGATGGAGACTATATTAATAACATTTTTGTATTAAGTGACTATAAAGAAAAAGGTACTTTTGATAATGTTATGATTATTAAAATTGCTAATAAATATGGAAATGATGTTACTTCAAATTATTATATTCAATACAATTATGGAAAATTAGAGGTTTTATAATATGCTTAGTGAAAGATATATTGAGAAACGTGAAAAATATTATAAAATTTATGAATTTATTTTTAAATTTAGAATTCTTTTATCAATTATTTTGGCTGTTTTAGTTGCTATTAGTGCAACTTTAATGGGAATTAAAGGGATTGTAATTAATGATTTTATAGTAAGTGATTCTACATATGGATCAAAACTTGAATATAGTAGTAAAGCTATATTTGGTAATGTTGAATATTACGAATTTAGATCTGAAAATAGCCAACAATGGACTAGAGAAGAACCTAAATTAATTGGCAATTATTATTTAAGAGGTGTTGCTAAGAGTATTTTTGGCAATTTAAGATATGGTAAAGAAGAAGCTTTTACAATTAAACCATTAGATATTGAATTAGATACATCTACAGTTTTTGAGTATGGAAGTAAACCGGTTGTTATTGCAAATTTACAATATTCCGATTTTATTCCAGAGTTTAATTATGAAATTATTAGTGCAACTTCAGAATTAAGAAAATATAATTGTAAAATTGATCAATCTACATTTAGAATTTTAAATAAAGATTCAGTTGACGTTACAAGTTGTTATAATATTAATTTTAAAGATTCTTATGAATTTACTTTTAATTCAAAGTCAATTACTGTATCCAGTAAATATGAATGTGTATATGATGGTGAAGAACATAAATCTAGCGAAGTCGAAATTGTTAAAGGTGAATTAGTTGATAAAGACTATATCACAATTGATAAACAAGATAGTTTTATTTATGTTGGTAATTATGTTAATAAACCTACTTTAAAAATTATTAACAAAAATAAAGTTGATGTAACAAGTTTATATGACATTAGCTATTCTTCTGATTCATATTTAAAAATCAATAAAAGACCAATTACAATAGAAACATTAAATTTTAAAAGAGAATATGATGCTACAAATAATTCTTTTGAAACATCTTTTAAAATTAGTGAAGGAAACTTAGCAAATGGTGATACTTTTAAAATTTTTACTCCTTATAAAGAAGAAGTAGGAACTTATGAAAATTTAGGAGAGTATTACATTTACTCAAAAAATAATGAAGATGTTACTTCAAATTATGATATTACTATTGTACCTGGAGAATATGAAATTACTCCTAGAAAAGCTACAGTAGAAATATATTGTTTTGATAAAGAATACAATGCAAAATGGGATGATAATCTTGATTCGAAAAGTTCTAATTTAGTTGATGGGCATTATGTTTCATTAAGTACTGAAATGAAGTATGCTTATGCAAATGTATACAAAGATCATGAAGTAGAC
>CAVKAB010000058.1:0-7262 GCA_963653985.1 Bacteroidaceae bacterium | reverse complement strand
TTAAAAGAAAGTAATGATCCAATAGTTACAAAATAATTGAAAGAAAAAAAGGATCAGCTGATTATTTAACTGATCCTTAATTTTTTAATAGCCTTTTTTTCCAAGTAAATGGAACATATTTTTCTTATAAATTTCAACACCAGGTTGGTTAAATGGATTAACACCAAGTAAGTATGCACTCATAGCACATGCTTTCATGAAGAAATATAATAAGTGTCCTAAACTTCTAGCGTCTAATGTGTCAAGATTGATTGTAATATTTGGGACTCCACCATGTTCTGAATGAGCTTTTAAAGTACCAATATATGCTTTTTCATTAATGTATGATAATTTTTTACCTGCAAGATAATTTAATTCATCTAAATTTTCTTCATCATATGGAACTGTGACATCACTTGTTGGATGATTGATGTAAATTGTTGTTTCATAAAGAATTTTACTACCATCTTGAATAAATTGACCAAGTGAGTGTAAGTCAGTTGTGAAAGTACAAGAAGAAGTTAAAACAGCTTTACTAGCTTTACCTTCACTTTCATCGAATAATTGTTTCCACCATTCGTTTAACATTTTTAAACGTGGTTCATAACTACATAACATTTCAACGCTATATCCACTATTGTATAAGAAGTTTCTTTCAACAGCATATTGATAAGCAGCATTTTCATAAATATTTGGGTTATTATATTCTTTTTGAGCGTCTCTACATCCTGCAAGTAAAGCATTAATATCAATACCAGCACAAGCAATTGGGAATAAACCAACTGGAGTAATTACAGAGAATCTGCCACCGATATTTCCAGGTAAAACATATGTTTCATATCCTTCTTTATCAGCTAAAGTCTTTAAAGCACCTTTTTCTTTATCAGTAACTGCAACAATTGCGTCTTTTGCTTTTTCTTTTCCTAATTTCTTTTCGAGCATTTCTTTTAAAATTCTAAATGAAACACTAGTTTCTGTAGTAGTACCACTTTTTGAGATAACACAAACGCAGAATTTTTTATCTTTAATATGATCTAATAAATCGTAAGAATAATTTGGATCTAAAGTATTACCAAAATATAATACTTCCATTTTCATTTGTTCATTGAATGAACCTGCTAAAGCTTCAATACAAGCTCTTGCACCTAAATAGCTTCCACCAATTCCACAAACAACTAATGTTTCATAATTTGTTTGGAATTCCATAGCTTTTTTAAGCATTCTTGTAACTTCATCTTTGTCATAATTTGTAGGCCAATCAAGCCAACCTAAATAATCACTACCAAGACCAGTACCATCATTAATCATATCGTGGATGTTACGGACTCTTTCTTCGTATTCTTGAAATGGAGCAAGATTTTTCTTACCAACATAATCAAAACTAACCTTTAAACTCATTAATTTTTCTCCCTATTTAACTCTTCCTCAATCATTTTAGGAAGAGATTTTCCTAACTTTTTAAAATCAATATCTCTTAAATAACTTGTTATTTTCTTTGAAGGAGATATTTCTTTATAAACATTTAATTCTTCAGGTAATCTTTTTAAAGAAACTGATAAGAATTTAGTGTTTTCATCTATTGATTTTACATAAACCTTAATTGTATCTCCACAATGAAAATATTTTTGAATATTATTTACAAAGTTATTAGATATTTCAGATATATGTAATAAACCACTATAAGCACCATCAAATGACAAAAAAACTCCATATTTTTTAACTGAAGTTATTATTCCTTCTACAATGTCTTTTTCTTGATATTTAGGCATAGTCATTTTATTTCCTTAAAAGTGCTTCAAGTAACTTTAAATCTTCATTTGTAGTCACTTTAAAATTAAGGGAACTTCCCTTAACTAATTTAATATTATACTTGTTTTTTTTACAAATTGTAGTATCATCAGTAAATTTTTCCGTATTTTTTACATATAAAGAATAAAGTAAATTAAAATTAAAAGTTTGTGGAGTTTGAATTCTTTTAACTTTATCTCTTTCAAGATAAACATCAATTTCATTATTTTTGCTTCGAATAACTGTATCAACTTCATCAATATAAGTAGTAATGCAATTAGAAGATAAAGATGCTTTAATATTTCTATTAATTATTGCTTCACTTACTAAAACTCTAGCAGCATCATGAATTATAACAGTATCTACTTTTCTAAAATTTGTTTTAATATATTTTAAAGCGTTAAAAGTAGAATCAGTACGACTTTCTCCTCCAACTACTAAATAAATTGGAAGTTTATCTAGACCTTCTCTTTTTAAAATATTAGATACTTTAAAATAATCATCTTTAGGTACTACAAGAATGTGCTTTTTGATATTTTCTATTTTAAGTAAAGTCTTTAAAGGATATAAAAATAACTCCTGATTATTTATTTTAATAAATTGTTTAGGAGTATCTTTATTTAATCTTGTGCCTTTACCTGCTAAAAGAAGAATAGAAATTATCATATAACCTTCTTATCTTTATTAATTTTCTTTTCTAAAGTAGATCTAATTTTAACTGTATCAATTAATAATTTAACAATTCTTTCAATCTCACTATCTTTAGAATAATCTGCTTTACAAATAAAGTTAACTCTTTCATCTTCGAATAAATCATTAACTTTTTCTCTTTGATTTTTAGGATAAACAGCAATAGAAGTTCCTCCGTTTTCTTTAACCATAATCATTGAAGGAACATCAGTTAATCCATCTCCAACATAAATCATATTTGAAAATGGAATTCTTTTATTTTTCATTTTTTCATTAATTGCACCATCATCATTATTTTCAATTAATCCTTTTTGAATACGATAAATATATTGAGTTTTTAAAGTGTAATTAACAATAGCTTTTGGCCAGATTGCTTCTCCATTTTTATCGTAGATGAATTCACACGCAAACATTTTCTTAAAATTTTTAGCAATAGATGATTTTTCTAAAATTTCAAGATTTCCACTAGAAATAATGTAATGTTCAATAATTACACCATTTTCTTCACCATATTTATTGATACGATCAAACCAAGAAGTTACTCCATTAAAATATCTAATATCATTTCCACAATCATTAAGATATTCTCTAGTTAATTTAATATCTCTTTTTTTGCATTCTAAAATCATTGTGTACATATATGAAAGAATCTTATCCATATCATATTTATTTCTAATAACTTCTGTTTCATTCCAGAATTCTGGGATTGTCATATTTAATTTAGGGATAAAACTAAAATTTTGCATATCTGTTTCTGCAAGTGTTTTATCAAAATCATACATAATTGCTATAATTGGTTTCTTCATAAATAAAATTATATCAAAAATTTGTATCTATTTATATAGATAATACTTGATAATTACTGACTTTTATTAAATAATTTAACCATGACCGAAAAGATTATTACCACTTCAATTATTGTTATTTCGTCAATCTTAATAACATATATCGCGTATTTAATTTTCTCTTTTGTATTTATGCATTCTTTTCACAAAAAAGTTAATGTATCTAAGAGAACTTTAAATATTTTACTTTATCAAAAAGCACAAGCTTTATATGCTATTTGTGATTTATTAGATGAAAATATAAATCAAGTTGATTCATTAAAAAAATTTAATGATGAAAAAGAAGGAAAAGAATATAAAAATATTAATCCTGAATTGTTTAGAGAAAAATATTTAGAACTTGAGGATTTATATAAGACTTCTAATAAAATATTAATTGATAGAAAAATTAGTAATCCCGATTTAATTAAAAAAGAATTTAGTGTTGTAGAAGATTGTAATGAAAGATATTTCAGCGCATCTCAAGCTTATAACGCTAATGTTGTTGGATTTAATTATTGGCGAAATTTATTTATGACGAAGTGGGTTAAAAAATTATTTGGTATTAAAGAAATTGGTTTGATTTCTTAAGGAGAAACTATGAAATTTGAAGAAATGAAGAAGCATATTCCTAATGAAAAAGTTTATAAAAGAAAAATTGAAGAATTATGTAATGAGTTAGATAATGCTTCAAATAAGGATGAAGCTTATAAAGTTGTTAAAAAATATTTTAAATTAAGTGATAATTTTGAAAGTGATGTCACAATTATTTCAATTAGAAATACAATTGATACTACTGATAAAGAATACGAAAAAGCTACTGAAAAGGTTGATGAAATTGGACCAGTTATTTCTAATGAATTCCAAAAATTTGAAAAGAAATTATTAACATGCAAATTTAGAAAAGAATTAGAAGAAAAATTATCACCTTACTATTTTTTAAGAATTGAAAATAGTTTAAAAGTATTTGATGAAAAAATTATTCCTGAAATTGTTGAAGAAAATAAATTAACAACAGAATATAAGAAATTACTTGCAAGTGCTCAACTTGAATTCAATGGAGAAACATTAAATCTTTCTCAAATTGGAAAATATATGACAAGTAGTGATAAAGCAACTCGTGAAGCTGCTGCTAAATTATATTATGGATTCTTAGAAGAAAATGATGCTAAAATTGGTGAAATTTATGATCGTTTAGTACATATTAGAGATAAAAAAGCTAAAAAAATGGGTTTTGATAACTTCATTGATTTTGGTTATATTTCTCTTGGAAGAAGTGACTATAATAGTAAAGATGTTGCAGGCTATAGAGATCAAATTTACAAAACAGTCGTTCCTGTTGTTAAAAAATTAAGAAAAAGACAAGCAGAAAGACTTGGAATTAAAAATCCAGATTTCTTAGATTTTAATTTAGAATATCTTTCAGGAAACGCAAAACCTGTTGGTAATACAGAA
The DNA here is from genome assembly GCA_963653985.1 of Bacteroidaceae bacterium. GTDB lineage: Bacteria > Bacillota_I > Bacilli_A > RFN20 > CAG-826 > Onthovivens. Next base: position 2,526 of record CAVKAB010000058.1, on the reverse strand, counting down.
TTTTTAGTAAAACAAGCTCAAAAAATGTATCACGAAATGTCTAAAGAAAGTGGTGAATTCTTCGATTTTATGGTTGATAATCACTTAATGGATTTAGATGCTAAAAAAGGTAAAGCAGGTGGAGGATATATGACTTATATTCCAAAATATAAATCTCCATTTATCTTTGCTAATAGTAATGGTACAAGTCAAGATGTTGATACTTTAACTCATGAAGTTGGACATGCTTTCCAAGGATATTTAGGTAGTAAAATTCAAGTTCCTGGATTTAGAATGCCTACTTTAGAAGCTTGTGAAATTGATTCTATGTCTATGGAATTCTTCGCATGGCCTTGGATGAATTTATTCTTTGGTGAACAAGATGATAAATATAGATTCTCTCATTTAGATAGTGCAATTTCTTTCCTTCCATATGGAGTAGAAGTTGATGAATTCCAACATTGGGTTTATGAAAATGTTGATGCAACTCACGAAGAAAGATGTGCAAAATGGGCAGAACTTGAAAAGAAATATAGACCATGGATGAAATTTAAATCAGTTCCATTTGCTGGAAAAGGAAAATATTGGATGAGACAAGCTCATATCTTTGAAGTTCCTTTCTATTATATTGATTACACCCTTGCTCAAGTTTTAGCTCTTCAATTTAAATGCGAAATGGATAAAGATAGAGAAAAAGCTTGGAAAAAATATATCAAATTACTTAAAATGGGTGGAAAATATCCATTTGTTGAACTTATTACAAAAGCTCATTTAAGAAATCCATTTATTGATGGAAATGTTAAAAAAGTTATCAAACCTCAAGTTAAAGTTTTAGATAGCTTTGATGATAAAAAATTCTAATTATTAAATATTTAAAGAGTTATTGATTTTAAAATTGATAACTCTTTTATTTTGTAAACATAAGATATTTATCTAGTTAAAATGAAATTTATTTCCTTTTACCTTTTAAATATAACCATTAACCTTAAAATTAAGAAATATTATTTTTTATTTGATATAGTTAATCCATGAAGGAGGAAACTATGAAATTTAATTTAGTTATAACAAATGAGGAAGAAAGTATAACTTTATGTGTCCATAAAAGAACTACACTAACAGATAAAATAGAAGAATTAGTAACTAATAATGAAGTTAATGGAAGTAATATTTATGGATATTTAGATGATGATATTGTTTTATTAAAAATAGATGAGGTTAGCCGATTTTATGTTGAAGCAGATAAAACATACGCTTCGATAAATAATAAAATATTTCAAATAAAGAAAAGACTTTATCAAATAGAAGAAATACTTCCTCAATATTTTATAAGAATTAATAAATCATCAATTGTAAATATTAACTACATAAAAAGGTTCAATACATCTTGGAGAGCGAACCTGTGTGTAGAACTTAATGATGGAATAAAAGATTATGTGTCTAGGAGACAAGTTAAAAAAGTTAAAGAAAGGATGGGTATTTAAAATGAATAAATATGTTAAAGATTTTTTAATTAGAGGATTATTATTTGGGGGATTTGGTCCAATTATTGCAGGATTTGTTTTTATGATAATTGACTTTACTGGAACAAATCTAGTTTTAGAAGGGTGGCAAATATTTTTAGCAATTTTTACTTCTTATCTACTTGCTTTTATTTCTGCAGGAGCAAGTGTATTTGAACAAATTGAAGATTGGTCAACAATTAAATCAATGTTTATACATTGTTTAACTATTTATGTTATTTATTTAGTAACTTATTTAGTAAACTCATGGATTCCTTTGAAATGGGAAGTAATACTTATATTCTCTATTGGAGTTATAGGAGGATTCTTATTAATATGGTTAATTATTTATATTATTAATAAAGAATGTTCCAAATCATTAAATAAAAAACTTAGATGAATTATTTTATTGCAACAAAAATAAAAAAACACGATATTAATCGTGTTAAATTTTAATAAATGGTGCGAGAAATGGGACTCGAACCCACACAGGTTGCCCTATACGCCCCTCAAACGTACGCGTCTACCAGTTCCGCCATTCTCGCAATGCTTTAATAATATATCAAATTTATTAAATTTAATAAAGAAATATTTTTATATTCGCATCACATATTTTTAAAAAATGTGTTTTAGAAGGTTTAAAATGATTTAAAAGGGCGTATAATATTATATGAATTAAGGAGATTATTAAGAATTATGAAATTTATTGTCGAAACAAGTGCAAGACATATTCACGTTACACAAGAAACTTTAGAAGCTTTATGTGGAAAAGGATTTGAATTAAGTGTTAAAAAAGAATTATCACAACCTGGTCAATTTGCATCTAATACAAAATTAGATATCGTTGGTCCAAAATCAACATTAAAAGGTGTTTCAATTTTAGGTCCATGCAGAAAATTAAATCAAGTCGAAGTTAGTGCTACAGACGCAAGAACTTTAGGTGTTAAAGCTCCATTAAGAGAAAGCGGAGATATCGCAGGTAGTGCTCCAATTAAAATTGTTAACCCAGAAAATGGTAATTTTGTTGAATTAAGTGAAGGTTGTATCG
>CAVKAB010000057.1:0-7263 GCA_963653985.1 Bacteroidaceae bacterium | reverse complement strand
TTATAAATATAATTTATAAATAATATAAGAAAATACAATTTTGATACAAAAATAGTATTAAATGTTTATAAAAAAGGAAATTGATATGAATAAAATTTATGGCATAAATATCGTTAAGGATTCATTGAAGAATCAAAACGTAAAGAAGCTTCTTGTTATTAAAGGATTTAAAAACAAAGCTATTCTTGATGAGGCTAGTAAGAAAAAGATCCCAGTTGAGTATTTATCAAAAGAAAAGATGGATCAAATTTCTAAAAACGGAACTCATCAAGGGGTTATTGCAGAAGTAGAAAGCTATGCAATGTATTCTTTGAAAGAAATTATGAGCAATAAACAAGACTCAGTTATTGTAATTTTGGATGAATTAAGCGATCCTCATAATTTAGGCGCAATCTTAAGGAGTGCTGATATATTTAAAGTAGATGGAGTTGTTTATAAGAAAAATAATTCAGTTTCACTTTCTCCTCTTGTTGCAAAGATTTCAACAGGCGCTATAAATTATGTTAAATGTTGCGAAGTTACTAATTTAACAAGAACCATTAATGAACTTAAAGACAATGGTTATTGGATAATTGGACTTGATGGAACTGCAAAAAGTGAAGTTAAGGATATTTATAGAGACAGAAAACTTGCAATTGTTGTAGGAAGTGAAGGATTTGGAATCTCTAGACTTGTTAAAGAAAATTGCGATATTTTATTAAAAATTCCTCAATTTGGTCATGTTAATTGCTTAAATGCTTCAGTAGCTTGCTCTTTAGTTCTTTATGAAATAAGAAGATAAGGGAGTTTTATATGGCGCTTAATACGCAAAAAGAAAAGATTGAAATGTTTCTCGAGAATGGAAACAATGTTGGATTATTTGAATATTTTAAAAGTTTATGTTTACCAATTACTTTTAAGTATGTAAAAATTTTTAAGTATGAGTATTTTATTAACGAGGAAGAATTTGATTCTTTGTGTTTAAAAGCGTTTGATAATTTCTTAAAATATCGCGAATCAAAAGAAATTTATGATTATGAAAGATATTTTAAATATCTTTATTTACAAGTAATTAATGCAGAATTACGAAAATTAAATCAAGAAAAACATCGAATTCATAGAAATTCACTTGAACAAACTGAAGAATTTAATATTGAAGATTCAATTTATTTTTCTCAATCAAGTAATTGCTTTGACAATATGAATAACGAAATTGTAAGTTATGTCCTAGAAAGTAATAAAAGTGGATTAAGTGAAATCGAGAAAGAAATTTTATCTTATTATGTTAATGGATATAATATCAATGAAATTTCTGAAATTCTTGGACTTAATTATTCATCCTGTTTTAGAGAATTAGAAAAATTAATTGATAAATGTCGAATATTCTTAAGAAATACTATTCCGGATTTATTTTGTTAAGTTAATTAAAATACCACGAATAAAAGTGGTATTTTCTTTTGATAAATTAATTTTATGTTAAAAGTTATGGTCAATTAGGATAAAATAATTGCATTTTAAGCTTTTTAATTTTATAATTGCGTAGAGGTGTGTTTTAATAATAATATATGAGAAAAAAGATTATTTTAATATGTGAAGAATGTCTCGCAAGAAATTACACAACTACAAAAAAAGAGGAAGATCGTACTACTAGATTAGAATTAAGAAAATATTGTCCACATTGTGGAAAATATACAATTCATAAAGAAAGTAGATAAGGAAGATTATGAAAAAGATTTTAGGATATTTTAAAGGTGTTGGCACTGAAATTAAACGTATCAGATGGCCAAAGAAAGAACAACTTACTCCTGCAATTGTAGTTGTTATTTGTATTACAGTTTTTGCTGGACTTTTCTTAGTTATAGAAGATTTAGCAGCATCAACATTAATTCAACAACTTCGTGATGCATTCGAGTCATTAAGAGGCTAGTAGAGGAATATTTATGGAAAGAGAAGAATTTAATCCTGCTGAAAAGCAATGGTATATTGCAACAACATATACCGGTCAAGAACAAAAAGTTGCTCAAAACTTACGTAACAGTGTTGAAAATTTAGGATTACATGACAAAATTTTTAGAATTGTTGTTGCTGAAGAAAAAGAAATGCTTTTTGATGATTATGGCCAACCATTAATGAAAAAAGATAAAGCTACTGGAAAGATGGAACAAAAATATAAAATTCATAATTTATATGGAGGATATATCTTTGTTGAAATGATTATGACTGATGATACATGGTATGTTGTTAGAAATACTATGGGTGTTACTGGTATTATTGGTTCTAGTGGTGGTGGTCAAAAACCTGTCCCAGTTTCAAATTCTGAAATGGAAGATATTTTAAAGAGAATGGGTATGGTTGATGATAATATGTATAGTAAATACAATATCGGCGATCAAGTTAAAGTTATTCATGGTACATTTAAAGATAGTGATGGTGTTATCAAATCTATCGATAAAGAGACTGGTAAAGTTGTTATTGAAACTATTTTCTTTGGAAAGAGAACTCCAATGGAAGTTGATTTCAGTGAAATTACAAAATTATAGATTTTGAATTTGAAGAGATGGTTAAAAAATATTTGACTATCTCTTTTTGTATGTATATAATAGATGAGACATATTTTGTGTGTCCTCTTTTTGTACTGAAAATGTATTAAAAGTTGGTAGGAGAAGCGCGATACTTCTTACTACAAAGTTATTTTATAAGGAGAACTAAAAAATGGCTAAAAAAGTCGCAAAAGTCGTTAAAATGGAACTTCCAGGTGGCGAAGCAAAACCAGGACCAAAATTAGCAAGTGCTGGTGTTGTTATGCCAAAATTCTGTACAGAATTTAACGCAAAAACAGCTGATAGAAAGGGTGAAATCGTCCCTGTTATCATTACAGCTTACGAAGATAAAACATTCTCAATGGAAATCAAAACATCTCCAGTTAGTGGTTTATTATTTAAAGCTGCAGGTGTTAGCAAAGGAAGTGCTAATGCAAAAACAACAATCGTTGGACAAGTTACAAAAGAACAAATTAGAAAAATCGCAGAATACAAAATGCCAGATTTAAACGCAAATGACATTGAAGCTGCTATGAAGATTGTTGAAGGTAGTGCTCGTAACATGGGCATTAAAGTCGTTGATTAATTTTAGGAGTTAAGAATATGAAATACGGAAAGAAATATAACGAAGTTTTAAAATTAATCGATCAAAATAAAGTTTACTCAATTCACGATGCATGTGAATTAGTTAAAAAAACATCAACAACTAAGTTTGATGCAACTGTTGGAATCAATTTCCACTTAAACATTAATACAAAAGCTGCTGATCAACAAATTAGAGGAACTGTTGTTCTTCCTAATGGTACAGGTAAAGAAGTTAAAGTCTTAGCTATTACTCATAAAGTTGATGATGCTTTAAAAGCTGGTGCAGATTTTGCAGGTGGTAAAGAATTATTAGAAAAAATTACTTCTGAAAAATGGTTTGGATTTGACGTTATGTGCGCAACTCCAGATATGATGGGTGAAATTGGTAAAATTGGTAGAGTTTTAGGTCCTAAAGGCTTAATGCCAAACCCAAAAACAGGTACAGTTGGTCCAGATATCGCTAAAATGGTTAGCGAATTAAAAGCTGGTAAAGTTGAATACCGTGCTGATAAAGATGGTAATGTCAATTTAGGTGTTGGTAAAGTTTCATTCGAAGCTGATAAGCTCGAAGAAAACGTTACTACTATTGTCAAACAAATTTTAAAAGTTAGACCACAAAGTGTTAAAGGAGATTATGTCTTATCATGCTTCTTATCAACAACAATGGGTCCATCAATTAAAATTGATTTTGCTCTTTAGTAGATATTAAATTATTAAGTAGGAAAATATACCTAAGACAGTAACGGGGAAACCTTAATTATGTTACCGAGGTACAACCTTATGTATATTTATCCTCAATATATAAGGAGGGAAAAATGAATCAAGAAATCTTAAATGAAAAAGCTGAAGTTGTTGCTCATATTAAAGATTTAGTAAAAGATTCACAAGGTGTCGTTGTTTGCGAATATCGTGGATTAACAGTTGCTGAAGTTTCTTTAATTAAAAGAGAATTAACAAAGCTTGATGCACATTGCAGTGTTTTCAAAAACTCTTTAGTTAATCGTGCTACTGAAGAAGAATTCAAAGGATTTGAAGAATATTTATCAGGTCCAAACATGTTCGTCTTCTTTAAAGATCCTACAAATGGTTCTTTAAAACAATTAGCTAAATTTGCTAAGAAATATGACTGCTTAAAGATTAAAGGTGGTATTATCGATTCAAAAGTTCAAGACGACAAATATGTCAAAGTACTTGCTAACTTACCATCAAAAGAAGGACTTGTCTCTATGTTATTAAGCGTATTACAAGCTCCAATCAGAAATCTTGCTTATAGCTTAGATCAAGTTGCAAGTAAGAAATAGTTTGCTAAAAATATATACGGAGGAAATTTAAAATGGCAAAATTAACAAATGAAGAAATTATCACAGCTGTTGAAGAAATGACAGTTGTTGAATTAAATGAATTAGTAAAAGCAATCGAAGAAAAATTCGGTGTTAGCGCAGCTGCTCCAGTCGCAGCAGCAGCTCCAGCTGAAGAAGAAGAAAAGAAAGGACCAAGCGAAGTTTCTTTAATCTTAAAAGCAGTTGGCGGAAGCAAAGTTGGCGTCATCAAAGCTGTCCAAGCAATTACAGGTTTAGGATTAATGGATGCAAAGAAATTAGTCGATGCATGTCCAGCTACTATTAAAGAACATATTTCACCAGTCGAAGCAGAAGAACACAAGAAAGCTCTTGTCGCTGCAGGTGCTGAAGTTGAAGTTAAATAGTTTTTCTAAATAGAAATCTAGCCTGTCTATAGCTTAAATTTGCTATAGGCAGGTTTTTGCCTATTAACAGGAGAGAGAAAATGAGCCATTACTTTGTAGAAGATACAACTCTAAATAAAGATCCAAAAATTATTGATTTTGAATTTTTTGGATACAAAGTAAAGGTGGTTAGCGATAAAGGGACATTCTCTAAATATAGAGTTGATTTAGGAACAAGTATTTTTATTAAAACTCTCGTTACTCTACCTTTAAAAGGAAAAATCCTTGATTTAGGATGTGGAAATGGAATTATAGGAATATCATTAAAAACTTATTTTAAAAATGAAATAGAAATAGAATTTAGCGATATTAACAATTATTGTGTAGATTTAACAAATAAAAGCCTTAAATTAAATAATATGAATGCAAAATCATATTGTACTAATGGGCTTGAAGGAATTAATGAAAAATATGATTATATTTTATTAAATTCTCCAATCTCATGTGGAAAAGAGGTTTGTTTTAATTTATACAGTGAATCAAAAAAACATCTTAATGAAAAAGGAAAACTAGTTATTGTGATACGTAAAGACAAAGGTGCTTTATCTCACGTAAAATATCTTTCTTCTTTGTTTGAAAATGTTGAGGTAATAAACAAAGAAAAGGGATATTACATTATTAGTAATTATTAATTAAAGGAGTGACAAATGAAATCTTATAAAGATTATCCAAAACTTAACAATGATCGTATTAATTTCTCAAAAATTGGTGGTAGTTTAGAATTACCATATCTTTGTGAAATTCAAACAGATTCATATAAACAATTCTTAGAACATGGAATTGATGAAGTTTTTAAAGATGTATTTCCAATTGTAAATCACAATGGAACATTAACTTTAGACTACATTAGCTGCAAACTTGAAACACCAAAGTTTAGCTTCTTACAATGCAAGGAAAAGGATTTAACTTATAACGCACCTTTAACTGCTACTTTATCATTATCAAACAAAGATAATGGTGGACAAGCTGTTGTTAGCGATGTATTTATGGGTGAAATTCCATTAATGACTGAAAGTGGAACATTTATTGTAAATGGTGCTGAAAGAGTCATTGTTTCTCAAATTGTTAGATCTCCAGGTGCTTATTTAAGTAAGACATTTGATCCAAAAACAGGTAAAACTTTATATAACGCAGATTTAATTCCATCACGTGGTACATGGCTTGAATTTGAAACAGATTCAAAAGGTATTATTTGGGTAAGAATCGACCGTCAAAAGAAAATGCTTGCTACTATTTTATTAAAAGCATTAGGCTTAGATGGAGAAGGTGAAATTGTTCGTGTTTTTGGTGAAAGACCAAATTTAATTGAAACAATTGAAAAAGATACACCAAAAGAAGGAGTTAATGATAATTCAACTGCTAATTCTTTAAATTGTTTAAAGACAATCTTTACAAAATTAAGACCAGGTGAACCTTTAACTGATGAAGGTGCTCATGAATTTCTTATTCAAAAATTCTTTGATGAAAAGCGTTATGATTTAGGAAAAGCTGGTAGATTTAAATATGCTTTTAAATTAGGAATTTATAGTAGATTAGAAAATAGAATTCTTGCTGAAGATTTAGTTGATGCTAATGGCGAAATTAAATATGAAAAAGGCACACTTTTAACAAAAGAAATGGTTGATGCTTTAAAAGATGAAGAATTCTTTGAAAAAGGTGCTCACGAAGTAGCATTAAAAATTAATGAAAAATTAGATAAACATAACATTGTTAATATTGTTAAAGTTTATGCTAACGAACAAAAGAAAACAGTTTGTAACGTAATTGGTACAGACTTAAATTTAAAAATTAGTAGAGTTACAATTTCTGATATTGTTGCTATTTTCTCATATTTCTTAAATTTACAAGATGGATTTGGTGTCACTGATGATATCGATAATTTAAGTAACCGTCGTATTAGATGTGTTGGAGAATTAATTCAATCACAATTCAGAATTGGTTTAACTAAAATGGCAAAAAATGTTGTCCAAAGAATGGCAACAAGTGCTACTACTAATGAAGCTCAAAAAGATATTACCCCTAAGAGCTTAATTAATATTAGACCATTAACTAGTGCAATTAGAGACTTCTTTGCAAGTTCTCAATTATCACAATTCATGGATCAAACAAACCCATTAGCAGAACTTTCAAATAAGAGAAGAATTTCTGCTTTAGGTCCTGGTGGTTTAACTCGTGACCGTGCATCTATGGAAGTTCGTGATGTTCACTTTACTCACTATGGCCGTATTTGTCCTATTGAAACACCTGAAGGTGGTAACATTGGTCTTATTAACAATTTAGCTACTTATGCAAAAATTGATAAATATGGATTTATTCAAACTCCATATAGATTAGTTGATTCTAAAACAGGAAAAATTTCTGAAGAAACACAATATTTATCAGCTGATGATGAAAAGAACCACTTTATTGCTCAAG
>CAVKAB010000056.1:0-7287 GCA_963653985.1 Bacteroidaceae bacterium | reverse complement strand
CCTCCAAAAGAAAGATTACCTATTCAAACATATGTAATTCAAAAAGATTACAAAGTTATTAAAGAAATTATTCAAAAAGAATTATCAAGAAATGGACAAATTTACTATATTCATAATGATATTTTTACAATTTATGAATTAGGAATGAAGTTACAAGAACTAATTCCTACTTTAAAAATTGGAATTATCCACGGAAAAATGGATAAAAATGATATAAATGAAGTTATGACTTCATTTTATGAAGGTGAAATTGATCTTTTACTTGCTACTACTATTATTGAAAATGGAATTGATGTTAGAAATGCTAACTTAATTTTAGTAGATGATGCGAATAGATTTGGACTTTCTCAACTTTACCAAATTAAAGGACGTGTAGGGAGAAGCGATAAAATGGCTTTTTGCTATCTTTTAATTAATCGAGAAAAGAAAATGAATGAAGAAAGCAAAAAAAGACTTAAAGCAATCCAAGATTTTACTGAACTTGGAAGTGGTTTTAAAATTGCTCAAAGAGACTTACTTATTAGAGGAGCAGGTGATATTTTAGGACCTCAACAAGCGGGGTTTATTGAAGAAGTTGGTATTGATTTATACATAAAATTACTTCAAGAAGCTATAAAAGAAAGAGAAAATGGGGGAATTATTGAAGAAAATAATAAAGAAAAAGTTTCTCAAAGTGTTATAGATAATGCATATATCCCTAAAGATTTTGAAAACGAATCTGGAATTATGGAACTTTATCAAAGAATTAAAGAAGCAGATACTTTTGAAAAACTTGATTCTTTAACACTTTATATAAAAGATTTATATGGTAATATTCCTGAAAATTTCTCTAATTTATTAACTCAAAGGAAATTAGATATTTATATTAACTATAAAGAATTCGAATCTTTGAAGTCTTACCCTACTAGAATTGAAATTTTATTATCAAAAGATTTCACTTCTATTCAAGGAATTGGTAATATTTTATTTGAAAAAATGATAAATTATTTAAAATATATAAAAGTTACTTATATTAATCATCAATTAACTGTATCTTTATCTAAAGATAAAGGATACGAAGATAGATTATTTAAGATATTAAGTATTATTCATGAGGAAGCTTTAAAAAATGAGATTAGATAAATATTTAAAATTAACAAGACTTGTTAAAAGAAGAAGCGTTGCAAAAGATTTAGCAAATTTAGATAAATTTTTAGTAAATGATAAACTTGCTAAACCATCAAAAGAAATAAATATTGGTGATAAAATAGACCTTTATTTAGGAAAACACCATATTGTTATAAAAGTTTTAAACATTAAAGATCATTGTTTAAAAGAAGATAGTACTTCTCTTTATGAGGTATTGCTTGATGAGATTATTGAACTTAAAGAAGAGTAATAAGTATTTGCTTGCACTTTCTTATGGAAGTGATTCTTTAGCACTTTTTTATCTTTTATTACATAAAGGATATGATTTTGAAGTAGCGTATTGTAATTACCATCTCCCATATACTGGAGATATGGAAGAAGAAAAAATCAAAGAACTTTGCAAAAAATATAATAAGGTTTTGCATTTAAAAGAAGTTTATTTTAAAAAAGGTAATGAAGAAGCTTGGGCAAGAAAAGAAAGGTATGATTTCTTTATTGATATTATTAAGAAAAATTCTCAATTAGATGCTTGTTTAGTTGCTCATAATAAAGATGATTTAGTAGAAACTTACTACCTTCAAAAGAACCGTCCAGGGTTTTATTCTTACTATGGATTAAAAGAAATTAGTTTTAAAAATGACGTCAAATTTATTCGTCCATTATTACATATTCGTAAAGCAAAATTAAAAGAATATAATGACAAACATGGATATAAATATTTCCAAGATGTTACAGATTTAGAGCCTAGATTTGAACGAAATAAAATTAGACTTAATGAAGTTTCTAAAATGTCTAATTTTAAAATGAATAAAATAGTAAGAGAAATTAAGTTTAAAAATTACTTAAAAGAAAAAGAAAGAATTAAATATTCTAAATTTATAAGTGATGATAATTTAATTTATATTAAAGATATTAAAAATCTAAAAGTAGATGAATTTATCACTCTTTTCTATATTTATTTATCAAAAATTAATTACATTAAAAACATTAGTAGAGATCAAATCATCGATTTATACTTCAAATTACAACTTAATAAGAATATTAAAATAGATTTAAAAGATGATTATTATATTTTTATTGAATATGGATATATTAAAATCGATAAAATCTATAAAAATGATTATTATTTTGAACTCACAAAAGATGGAAATGAAATCTTTAAATTTAAAGAAGATTCCAAATTATTTAACGAAATATTTTCTAAATATAATAAGGTTATAATTCATCCTTTAAGTCGTAATGATAAATACCTATATAAAGGTGAATTAAAAAGTGTTTCTAAAATATTTATTGATATGAAATTACCAGTATCTTATCGAAATATTTATCCTGGAATTTATAACGAATTTAACGAAGTTTTATACATTCCAAGATTCAAAAAAGACTTTAAAATTGGGGAAGAAACTTTTTTAATTTTTAAATTAAAAAATTTATTAAAATAGTGAGTTATTTTATCTTTAAAAATCTAAAAAAATGATATAATATATTGCAAACTCAAAAGGAGGCAAAAATGGAAAAGAAAAAAGTTAACGTATTTAGTATTTTAATTTACCTCGTACTCGCTTGTTTCATTGGATTTATGATCTATTATTTAGTAGGTTACAATTCAAGTGGTTATAGAGCAGTTTCAACAAGTGATGGTATTGGATATATTGTTAATAAGGAAGACAAATATGTTATTACTGAAGCAAGAACTGTTAAAAACGGTGATAACTTAGGTGTTTATTTAACAATTAGTGAAGAAACAAATAAAGATAACAAAGCAAAAATTGCTTTTACAATTCAAGAGTCTGCTTGGACTGACAAGACAACAAATACAACTGGAAAGAGTTTCCAAGAATTAACTGTTGAAGATTTAGAAACTTCAGGTAGTACTACACCTTGGGTTATTTCAGAAGTATATCAAGAAAATTGGTTAGTTAGTTGGTTACCTACAATTATTTCAACTGTAGTAACAATTGGTATTGCTATTTTCTTCTTCAAGATTTTAATGAGTTCAACTGGTGGAAACGCTAAAGCATTTGATTTTAATAAATCTACAGCTCGTAGAGTTGATGATTCAAAAGTTAAATTCAAAGATGTTGCTGGTTGTGATGCTGAAAAAGCTGAAATGGTTGAAATCGTTGATTATTTAAAAGAACCAAAGAAATTTACAAAATATGGCGCTAAATTACCAAAAGGTGTCTTACTTGTAGGCCCTCCAGGAACTGGTAAAACTTTACTTGCTAAAGCTGTAGCTGGTGAAGCTGGTGTTCCATTCTATTCAATTTCAGGTAGTGATTTCGTCGAAATGTTCGTTGGTGTTGGTGCAGGTAGAGTTAGAGATTTATTCAAAACTGCAAAACAAAACGCTCCATGTTTAATCTTTATTGATGAAATTGATGCTGTTGGTAGACAAAGAGGCGCTGGTCTTGGTGGCGGAAACGATGAAAGAGAACAAACTCTTAACCAATTATTAGTCGAACTTGATGGTTTCGAAGAAAATAGTGGTATTATCGTTATGGCTGCTACAAATAGAGATGACGTATTAGATCCTGCTTTATTAAGAGCTGGAAGATTTGATAGAAAAATTACAGTTTCTTTACCAGATAAAGCTGGAAGAGAAGCAATCTTTAAAGTTCACGCTAAAAATAAAAAACTTGGACCAGATGTTGATTTTGGAATGATTGCAAAAAGAACAGTTGGTTTCTCAGGTGCTGATATTGCAAACATTTTAAATGAAGCTGCAATTTTAGCTATTAGAACTAAAAAAGAATTTATTACAATGGCTGATATTGATGAAGCTATTGATAGAAGAATTGCAGGTCCTGCTAAATCTTCAAAAGGATTAAGTGAACAAGAAAGAATTCGTGTTGCTTACCATGAATCAGGACATGCTATTATTGGTTTAACATTACCTAACGCTGATGTTGTTAGAAAAATTACTATTATTCCTCGTGGTTCTACTGGTGGACATGTCTTAATGGGACCTGAAGAAGATAGATTCTTATTAACTAAAAAAGACTTAGAAGCTGAAATTTGTGGTCTTTTAGGTGGTAGAGTTAGTGAAGAAATTTTCTTTGATGATGTTTCAACTGGTGCAAGTAACGATATTGAAAGAGCAACTCAAATTGCTAGATCAATGGTTGTTGAATATGGTATGAGTGATCTTGGACCTATTCAATATGAAAGAGCATCAGGAAACGTATTCTTAGGAAGAGATTATAATAACACTACTAAGAACTTCTCTGGACAAGTTGCCGATCAAATTGATAACGAAGTTAGAAAAATTGTTGGTGATGCACATGAATTAGCAGTAAAAATCATTAAAGAAAGAAAAGAAGATGTCGAATTAATCGCAAAAACTTTACTTGAAAATGAAACAATTACTGAAGAAGAAATTGCATACTTACTTAAACATAGAACTTTAGATAAATCTCAAATTAAACCTGAAGAAAATGTTGCTGCTGAAGTTCAAAAAGAAGATCAAAAAATTTTAGATCAAGAATTTAAGAAGGAAACTTCAAAAGAAGAAAGTGAAAATAAAGAAACTTCTTCTACTGAAGAAAATAAATAATGAGTTTTTATATCAAAAACTTAAAAATAGAAGGGAAAGTTATCTTAGCTCCAATGGCTGGGGTAACTTCTTTTTCTTATAGGAAGTTTAATAGAAAGTTTTTTAATGGATTAACATATACTGAAATGATTTCTGATTGTGGTTTGAATTATCATAATGAAAGAACGTTTGATATGTGTTATCAAGATGGAAAAGACCACCCTTTAGCACTTCAACTATTTGGTGGTAGTAAAGAAACATTACTTAAAGCAATTGATGAATTAGAAGCTAGATTTGATTATGATATTTTAGATTTAAATTTAGCATGTCCTGTTCCTAAAGTTACTAAAAGTAATGGAGGTAGTTCTTGGTTAAAAGATTTAGATTTATTAAAAGATATGGTTAGTGCTGTAGTTCAAAAATCTAAAAAACCAGTAACTTGTAAAATTAGACTTGGATTTAATGAAATTAATGTTTTAGAAATTGCAAAAACTTTAGAAGAATGTGGTGTTAGTTTTTTATGTATTCATTGTAGAACTAAAAAAGAGTTATATGGTGGATTACCACATTATGATGCATTAAAAGATTTAAAAAATGTTATTTCAATTCCTTTTGCAGTAAGTGGAAATATTTTTACGTTAGAAGACGCAAAAAAAGCATATGAAATTACAAAATGTGATGCCATTGCTGTTGCTCGTGGTGGAATTGGACACCCATTACTAATTAAAAATATAGAAAATTATTTTGCAGGAATTAATGAATTCTATGAAGAAAATAAGGAAGATCAAGTAAATTATTTAAAAGAGTATGCAACTTATTTAAAAGAAGAAATTGGAACTGAAAGAGCTGCAAGTGTTTTAAAAGGTATTGCTCCTAAATTTTTAATAAATTTTGCAGATTCAAAACCTTATAGAATTGAAATTGTTCAATCAATTAAAACAGTTGAAGATATGTTTATTATTTTAGATAAATATCTTAATGAAACATCTAATTAATAGTGAAATACTAGAAATTCAATATTGTTTAATTTATAATTATATCGATAAAAAGGAAATTATTTTAATATGGAAGAAAAATTAACAGATCAAGAAAGAGCAAGACGTGATAAGCTTGCTAAATTAGTTGAAGCAGGTGTTAATCCTTGGGGTGAAAAGTTTGTAAGAACTGATACTACTGCTACAATTATCGAAAAAGCTGCAGGAAAAACAAAAGAAGAATTAGAAGCAAATCCAATTCATGTTGTTATTGCAGGTAGAATTATGCTTTTAAGAAAAATGGGTAAATCCTCATTTTTAAACATTCAAGATAAATTTGGTAAAGCTCAAGCTTTCATTTCAATTCAAACAGTTGGTGAAGAAGCTTATAAAATTTTCAAAATGACAGATACCGGAGATATCGTTGGATTAGGTGGAAACTTAATGTTAACAGATACAGGTACTTTAACTGTTAGAGTTGATCAATTTACATTCTTAACAAAATCTTTAAAACCATTACCAGAAAAATTCCATGGTTTAAGTGATGTTGAAGAAAGATATAGACATAGATATGTTGATTTAATCATGAATGAAGATTCAAAGAGAACTGCATTACAAAGACCTCAAATTATTAGAGGAATTCAACATTATTTAGATGATAGAGGATTCGTTGAAGTTGAAACTTCAGTTCTTCAACCAATTTTAGGTGGAGCTAACGCTAGACCATTTATTACTCATCATAATACTTTAGATAAAGACTTCTATTTAAGAATTGCTACTGAATTACCATTAAAGAAATTAATCGTTGGTGGATTAGAAAAAGTTTATGAAATTGGTAGATTATTCAGAAATGAAGGTATGGATACAAGACATAACCCTGAATTTACTACAATTGAATTATACGAAGCTTACGGTGATTTATCATCAATGAGAGAATTAAGCGAAGGCTTAATTAGACATTTAGTTAAAGATGTCTTAAAGAAAGATAAGCTTGTTTATCAAGGAAAAGAATTAGATATCGATTCAGAATTTAGATGGGTTGATATGTCTGAATTAGTTAAAGAAAAAACAGGTTTAGATTTTACTGGTAATATTTCATTAGAAGATGCTAAACAAGCATGTATTGATAGACATATTAAAGTTGAACCACACTGGACAAGCCAAGGCTACTTCTTAAATGCTTTATTTGAAGAATGCTGCGAAGCGGATTTAATTCAACCTACATTCGTATGTCATCACCCAATTGAAATTTCCCCATTAACTAAAAAGAGTGCAGATCCAAGATTTGTTGAAAGATTTGAACTTTATATGAATGGATGGGAAATTGCAAATGCTTATAGTGAGTTAAATGATCCAATTGATCAAAAAGAAAGATTTAAAGCTCAACTTGCTGCTAAAGAACTTGGTGACGATGAAGCTAACGAAATGGATTATGATTTCTTAGAAGCTATGGATTATGGTATGGCTCCTACTGGTGGTATTGGTATTGGTATTGATAGACTTTGTATGTTGCTTACTGATCAACCATCAATTAGAGAAGTTATTCTCTTCCCTACAATGAAAGATCAAAAATAAGTTATTTTAAATGATAAAGTGGGGCTGTTGAAAAACCTAAAAATTAATAGGTTGGACAATAGTCTCTTTTTTTAA
>CAVKAB010000055.1:0-7321 GCA_963653985.1 Bacteroidaceae bacterium | reverse complement strand
TAAATTCATCTTTTTTAAGATTAGCTTTATAAATTAATTTATTATCTTTATTTTTGATTCCTTCACTAATAACAACTAAACAATGCCCTTTCACTTCATATATTTCTTTAACTTTCTTTAAGAAATTATCAATATCAAAAGGAACTTCAGGAAGTGCTAAAATATCAATATCAATACCATATTCTTCAATTAATAAAGAGGAACTTGCAAGCCATCCTGCATTTCTTCCCATAGTTTCTATAATATTAACTCTACCTTTTTTATAAGAATAATCATCTAAAGCAATTTCTAAAGTAGCATTTTTAATAAAATTAGATGCACTTAAAAATCCTAATGAAAAATAATTATTATATAAATCATTATCAATAGTTTTAGGGATTCCAATTACTTTTAAAGGGTAATTTTTAAGTTTAAAATATTCTCCAATTTTATTTAAAGTGTGCATTGAATCATTACCACCATTATAGAAAAAATAATGGATATCATATTTTTTAAAGATTTCAAGTAACTTTAAATAATCAGTTTCATCTACTTGATAGTCTTTTATTTTATAACGATTACTTCCTATAAATGCTCCAGGAGTAAAAATTAAGGAAGTATAATCTTTAGATTTATCAATTTTAGTAAGATCTTCTTTTAATAAACCTTCAATTCCATAATTCATTACGTATAAATTATCAATATATTCACTATCTTTAACTCCTTCAATAATACCTAAAAAAGAAGTATTAATAATAGAAGTTGGACCTCCACTTTGTCCATAAATAGCATTACCCTTTAAAAATTTCATAAATTTATTATATAGGTTTTAAATTTCAAAAGAAATATTAAATATTTGAATAATTTTTATATTTACTTACATCTTGATAAGTGAAGGTGGTTTAAGTTTATTTTTGTCTTTAATTAAGGTATGATTATATCGTTATGAATAAAATATTTGTTAGTGATATTGATGGGACATGTCTTAAAAAAGGTGAGAAGGAATTATCTTTAGAAGTAAAAGAGGCATTTAATAATGTACTTTTTCAAAATAATACGCTTATTATAGCTAGTGGGCGTACTTATCGAGACTTACGTAGATTATTTAATAATAACGACGAAATTATCTATATTGCCGAAAATGGTAATTTAGCCGTTTATAAAGATGAATTCATTTTAGAAAATAAATTTGAAGATGGGGTAGCAGAAAACCTCATTAGATATCTTGATACATTAAAGTATTTTGACTTAATACTTGTATCAACACCTACAAAGTGTCTATATTATTGTCAAAACGGTGATATCATATTTGATAATTATAGAAACGCTCCAGGTAAGTCAAAGGTTAGTATAGAAGGCTTTTTAGATTATTTTCATAACGATATTATTAAAGTTTCTGTTTTTAAGGAAAATACTGATTCAAAATATCATAAATTCTATGAAATATTTAATGAAAAATACAAGGATTTAGAAATTTTTGATTCAAATAACAACTGGATAGATTTTTCTCCAAGAAACGGGAATAAAGGTGAGGCATTAAAATTTGTCCTTAATAAATTTAACTTAAAAAAAGAAGACTTAATAGTCTTCGGTGATGGTGAAAATGATATTTCAATGCTTAAACTAACTTTAAATTCTTATTGTCCTATTTCTTCCCTTGAAATAGTGAAGAAGAATTCCTCTTCCTCGTATTTAGACTTTGCTAGTCAAGTTAATTCAATTCTTGTTTCTTTTTCAAATAAATGCGAATAATAAACACTGTTAAAAGTGCAAGAAGAAGTCCAAGAATAATTCCTACTAGACAATCTGTGAAATAGTGATGAAGTAAAACAAGACGAGATAAAACTACTAAAGTAGCAATTACAAAGCTAGTAATTGATACCCGTAAAAGTGTTTTATCTCTTTTTTTATTAATAAATAAGTAATAAAAGAAGATTGAAAAACTTCCTGCAGATACTAAAGCACTATGTCCTGATGGGAAAGAAAAACTAGAAATGTAAAATCCTGGACAATATTTAATTAAATCAATACCTGATTTAATAGATTCTTCTTTATAAAAATATACATATGGTCTTTCTCTTTGAAAGATCTTTTTTAATATTAAATCATTTGATATAAAAGTTAATAAAGAACATCCTAAAATTATAATTCCAAGAATTCGATATTCTTTTTTAAATAAGAATAAGATTCCTAAAAAGATAAAAAATATAAATAATCCACTGATAACTGTAGAAATAGAAGCAAGTTTACCACTTTGTCCTCCACATTTTTCTAATAATTCTTTAAAAAAAGCGGATATTCCTATATCAAATGAATTTTCCATTAATGAATTTCTCCATTTAAGAATGCTTTTAAGACTGCTCCTAAAACTTCAATGGATCTATTATCGTATCCATCATTATTAACAATTAAATCTGCATAATATGCACTAGGTCCAATAATTTCTTCATACATTGGTTGGACAGTTGAAAAATATTGATTAAGAATAGATTCTCTATCTCTTCCTCTTTCAATTGTATCTCTATCAAGTCTTCTTACTAATCTTTTTTCTCTTGAAGCATTAACAAATATTTTTAAATCTCCAAGTTCTCTAACATTACGATTAACAAGTCCCATAATACCTTCTACAATAATGATTTTTTTAGGTTCAACAGTTCTTGTTTCTTTTTTTCTATTATGTTCAACATAGTCATAGATTGGTTTTTCGATAGTTTTATCATTCTTTAAATCTTTTAATTGTTCTACCATTAATTTCCAATCAAAAGCTTTTGGATGATCGAAATTTTGTCTTTTTCTTTCTTCAAATGGAAGTCCTGTTAAATCTTTGTAATAATCATCGATTGAAAAATGAACAACATTTTCTTCTCCAATAATCTTTACAACCTCATTAATAACGTATGTTTTTCCACTAGCGCTACCGCCACCAACTAAAATTAATTTTGCCATATTTCTTTAGCCCCTAAAATTTTACCAAGAATTTAAGAATATTTATAGAAAAATTTAAAAATTCATTATATATTATTGTAGAGATTTTTAATAATCTCTTTTATGGAGGAAAAAATGAAATTTAAAATTATTGTAGATAGTTCTTCAAATATGTTAAAAACTGATTTTAAAGAAGAAAATATTGACTTTGCAATTGCTCCATTAACAATTAGAGTAGATGATCAAGAATTTGTTGATGATGAAAATTTAAATACCCACGAAATGTTAACTAAAATGAATGAAAGTAAAAATAAATCATCATCTTCATGTCCAGCTCCAAGTGTATTTTTAAATGAATTTGAAGGAAGCGATTATTATTTTGTTTTTACAATTTCTAAAAAATTATCTGGTGCATTTAACAGTGCTTTAGTTGCTAAAGATATGAGTGATGAAAGTGACCATATTGCAGTTATTGATAGTGAATTAACTGCAGGTTCTATTGAATTAATGGTAAATGAATGTGTAAGACTTATTAAAGAAAATAAAACATTTGAAGAAATAAAAGAAGGAGTTGAAGCTTTTGTTAAAGACGCTCATTTATTCTTTGTTTTAAATAAATTTGATAATTTAGTTAAAAATGGAAGAATGTCTAAAACTGTAGCATTTATTGCAAATCTTGCAAATGTAAAACCACTTTGTGTTGGTGAAGATGGCGAAATTAAAATTAAAGAAAAAATTAGAACTATTAATGGTGTTTTCAAAAGATTAGTTGCTAATATTGGAGCAGTTTGTTCAAATACTAAAGATCGAGTTATGATTATTTCTCATACTGAAGATTTAAAAAATGCTGAAGCTTTAAAAGAAATGATTAAAGAACATTATGAATTTAAAGATATCATTATTAAAGAAAATAGAGGATTATGTTCTTTTTATAGTTTAGAAGGTGGAATTATCTGTTCTTTTTAATTAATTATTTAATATTAAATGATGAGTTGAAATATATTCATCATTTTTTATAAAAATAAATTAGCACTCTTGCTTGACAAGTGCTAAAAGATAACTATAATATTATTCAGAAGTATAGGAGGTAACTATATGGAAATGAATTTTGAAAAAGAAAAAGATGTTTTAGAGAAATTTGGAAGAAACATCACAAATGAAGTTAAGAAAAATAAAGTCGATCCAGTTATTGGAAGAGATGAAGAAATTAGAAATATTATTACAGTTTTAGCAAGAAAAACTAAAAATAACGTTATTTTACTTGGTGAACCAGGTGTTGGTAAAACTGCTATTGTTGAAGGTTTAGCATTAAGAATTGTTAAAAAAGATGTCCCTCAATCATTACAAGATAAAGAAATTTTTGAACTTGATATGGGTGCTTTACTTGCAGGTGCTAAATATCAAGGTGAATTTGAAGAAAGACTTAAAGCAGTTTTAAATAAGATTAAAGAAAGTAATCATAAAATTATTTTATTTATTGATGAAATCCATTTAATTGTTGGTGCTGGTAGATCAAGCGGGGCACTTGATGCATCAAATATGTTAAAGCCAATGCTTGCTCGTGGTGAAATTGATTGTATTGGTGCAACAACTTTAAAAGAATATCAAGAATATATTGAAAAAGATCGTGCATTAGAGAGAAGATTCCAACCAATTATGATTGGAGAACCAACTAAAGAAGATACATTATCTATTTTAAGAGGTTTAAAACAAAGATTTGAAGCCCATCATGGTGTTCATATTAGCGATAATGCTTTAGTTGCTAGCGTTAATTATAGTGTTAGATATATTCCAAACAGATTCTTACCTGATAAAGCAATCGACTTGCTTGATGAAGCATGTGCATCTTCAAGAGTTGAAATTGAATCAATGCCAAGTGAACTTGATGAAATTGAAAGAAAAGTTAATCAATTACAAATGGAAAAACTTGCTCTTGAAAGTGAAAAAGATGAACAAAGTAAGATTAGACTTGATAAATTAAAAGTAGAACTTGAAGATTTAATTAAAAAAGGCGATGAAATTAAAGCTGAATGGCGTAAAGAAAAAGAAGAAATTCAAAAAGGAAAAGATTTAAAGAATAAACTTGATACTTTGAATTTCAATTTACAAAATGCATTCAACAATGGAGATTTCAAAAGAGCTAGTGAAATTCAATATAAAGAAATTCCTCAAGTTACTAAAGAACTTGAAGAAAATGAAGAATTATCAAAATCTCATCATATTGTTAGTGATGTAATTGATGATAAAAATATTGCAGAAATTGTTTCAAAGATGACAAATATTCCAACTTCTCGTATTGAAAAAGGTGAAAAAGAAAGAGTTGTTCATTTAAAAGAAGAACTTAAAAAGAGAGTTATTGGACAAGATGAAGCAATTGAACTTGTAAGTGACGCTATTTTAAGACAAAGAGCAGGTATTAATGATGAATCTCGTCCTATTGGATCTTTCATGTTTATGGGTCCTACAGGTGTTGGTAAAACAGAAATTGCTAAAGCATTAGCAGAAGCTTTATTTGATTCACCAAGTAAAATCATTAAACTTGATATGGCTGAATATCAAGAAAAATATAGTGTTTCTAGATTAATTGGAGCAGCTCCTGGATATGTTGGATATGAAGAAGGTGGTCAATTAACTGAACCAGTAAGACATAATCCTTATTCGATTGTACTTTTTGATGAAATTGAAAAAGCATCATTAGATGTAATTAATTTATTACTTTCTATTATGGATGAAGGTAGATTAACTGATGCTCAAGGTAGACTTTGTGATTTTAGAAATACAGTTATTATTATGACAAGTAATGTTGGTAGTGAAGAAATCATGAATGGTAATAAAGATGGAATGAAACAATTACTCAATGCACATTTTAAACCAGAATTTTTAAATAGAATTGATGAAATTGTTACATTTAATCCTCTTAATAAAGAAGTAGAATATAAGATTGCTTGTAAGATGCTTAATGAACTTAAAGAAAGACTTGAAAATGAATATTATTATATTAATTTTGATTCTTCTTTAGATACATGGGTTGTTGATAAAGCATTCTCTAAAGATTTTGGTGCACGTCCATTAAAGAGATTTATTCAACATAATGTTGAAACTTATTTAGCAGAAAAGATTATTAAAGAAGATATTAAACCTAACAAGAAATATGAATTATCTTTAGGTGATAATGAAACTTTAATATTAAAAGAAATTGAAAATGTTGAAGTGTTAGATGAAAGTGAAGTTAAAGAAAATTCTAAAAAAGATGACACTGAAATCATTGATGCTACATTAAGTGAAGAAAAATAATAAATAATTATTAGGTTGTTACTTTAAAAAGTAATGACCTTTTTATTTACAAATCATTTACAATTTTATACATTTTCTTTACAATTTATATGTATGGATTTTAATTCAATTTTTATATTGATGCAAAGTTATCCAATGCTAATTGTTTGTATTATATTAGTATTTGGAGTAATTTTCATCAATGGATGGACGGACGCTCCAAATGCAATTGCAACTTGCATTTCAACAAAAGCGATTAAACCAAAACAAGCAATCATAATGGCTGCAATTTTTAATTTCCTTGGTGTTATTACCATGTATTTTTTGTCGACTGCAACCGCTGATACAATTTCAAATATGGTTGATTTTGGAACAGATTATGAATTTGCTTTAACTGCTTTAAGTGCTGGAATGGTTGGAGTTATTGCATGGGGAGTATTAGCGTGGGCATTTGGGATTCCTTCAAGTGAATCACACGCTTTAATTGCAGGTATTACAGGAGCAGGTTTAGCTGCAATAACTTTAGGAAAAAATGCTCAAATTATATTTAGTTGGGATTCTAGCTGGGCAAAAACAATTTATGGACTTGTTTTATCTTGTGTTTTTGGATTTGTAGTTGGATATATTGTTACTAAAATAATAGAAATTATTTGTAGGAAGATGAATCGAAATAAAACAAGACCATTTTTCAAATATGCTCAAATTGTTTCAGGTGCTGGAATGGCTTATGTTCATGGAGCACAAGATGGTTTGAAGTTTATTGGGGTTATATTTTTAGCGCTTTCTCTTGCAGGAAATGCATATAATGTTGCAAATCCTAACTTACCACAAATGCAAGTTAATTTTTCAGGAAGTGCTGATTTATGGTATTTAGCAGTTATAGTTTCTTTAATTATGGGACTTGGAACTTCAATTGGTGGATATAGAATTATTAAAAAAGTAGGAATGGGAATGGCAGATCTTGAAGGATATCAAGGATTTGCAACTGATTTCACTAGTGCAATTGGTATTTTAATTTCAACATTCCTTGGAATTCCAGTTTCTACTACACAGGTTAAAACATTTTCAATTCTTGGGGTTGGATCTACTAAAGGTATAAGACATGTTAATTGGAGTATTGCAAAAGAAATGGTCTTAACTTGGG
>CAVKAB010000054.1:0-7373 GCA_963653985.1 Bacteroidaceae bacterium | reverse complement strand
AAAGATGGCGATACAGTTCAATTAGATGATTTTGTTTTTGACTATTTCGAATAGAGATGTTCAAAAAGATTATTGGAAAAGTTATTGAGATTAATAAAGAAAATATAACTTTATCTGTAAATGATGTTGGATTTGAAATATTTGTTTCAAATCCAAACAATTTTGCTATTGATAAAGCTTATAACTTATATGTTTTTGACTATTTAACAGAAAATAGTTTGATTTTGTTTGGATTTAACGAAATAGATGAACTTAAATTTTTTAAGTTCATTATTTCTTTAGAAGGTTATGGACCAAAAAAGACATTAAATATTTTTAAAAATATTAGTGTTAATGATTTAAAAAGATTAATTATTACAAAAGATATTCCGTCTTTAAGAAAAATACCTGGAATTGGTAAAAATGCAGATATTTTTATATCAAAATTATATTCAAAAGTAGAATCTACGTGTTTATTTGATGACAAAAATAAAAACGTTTATGATACTTTAATAAAACTTGGATATGAATCAAAAAATATTAAAAATATTATTTTATCTTTATCAAATTCTTTAAATGAAGAAGAAATGATTAAATTATCAATTCAAAAATTAAAGAGGAATTAATATGAATAATCTTTTAGAAATTAATGATTTTAAATCTTTTATTGGTCAAAAAGATTTGATACATCAACTTGAAATTGCAATTTGTGGATCTAAAAATAGAAATGAACCATTGGAGCATATTTTATTATATGGACCTCCTGGGCTTGGAAAAACTACAATTTCAAGAATTATTGCAAATGAATTAAATACAAATTTTATAAAAGTAAATGCACCTTCAATTGAAAAAATTAGCGATTTAATATCAATTTTAAGCGAAATTAAAGAAAATGATATATTATTAATTGATGAAATACATCGATTAAGCAGTGAAATTGAGGAAATTTTATATGAAGCAATGGAAACTTTCACTTTATCAATTGTTTATAAATCAAGTGAAGGAAGCAAAGTTATGAAATATGATTTACCTAAATTTACTTTAATTGGTGCTACAACTGATGCAGGAAATTTATCATTCGCTTTAAGAAGTCGTTTTTCATTGATTTATAATTTTAAATTTTATTCTTTAGATGATTTAAAAAAATTATCATTTAATAATTTTAAAAAACTTAAAATTGAATATGATGAAGAAATATTAGATTTTTTTACAAAAAGATGTAGAAACACTCCTCGAGTTTGTAATAATTTGTCAAAAAGAATTAAAGATTATATGGAATATTATAAAATTAATAAATTAACTAGAAAAAATATCGAAAATTTCTTTAATATTATTAAAATTTATGAATATGGTTTAAATGAAGAAGATATTTCAATTATTAAGACTTTAAAAGAAAATTATAATAATATTCCTTGCTCTTTAAATTCAATTGCATGTGTTATTAATGAAAATCCAAATAATTTATTAAAAATTAATGAGCCTTATCTTGTTTTTATAGGTATTTTAATCCGTTCAAAAAGAGGAAGATATCTTTCTAAAAAAGGCTTAGATTTTTATAATGATTATATATACAAGACTTGTTAATAATAAGGTTGTTTTTTTTAGTAATTTTATTTATAATTAACAAGCATATTTATATTTTTATAAATATTTTTGAGGCATGAAAAAATGAAAAGAATTACTGCATATATATCGTTAGTTGGATCAATGTTACTTGCAAGTTTAGTAGGACTTGTTCCTGCATTAAAAATGGTTAATGGAACAGGAGATTATAGCGCTGGAAGAACTTATGTTTATAAAATCAGCGAACGTAATTATAATCTTGTAAATCAAAATGGTACTTCTAATGAAGTTTCAGGAAGTGATGAAGATAAACAAACAATTTTAGATGAAGTTGTTGATGAATTTAAAGTTAGACTTTCTAACGCAGATGTTACTAATTATAAATTAGAAACAAGCGGATTCGATACAATTAAAGTAACATTTAAAGCTGATTCAAGTTTATATTCAGACATTTCTTCATATTTAAATTTCTCTTGGTCATTTAAAGCATCAACTTATAAAGGAGATGTTGTCGTAGGTCAAGATGCTATTCAAGTCAAAGAAAATTCAGGAACTGATAATTTCTTTGATGAAGGTAGTGCAAGAATTGAATATAAAGATAATTATCCATATGTTGTTGTTAAATTAAAAAATCCTGAAGAATTTAAAAACGTTGTTACAACAGCAAAAAATGCAAAAAGTAGTGATACAACTACAACAAATAGTGTTTTATCAAAAAATCAAGATCAAATTTTAGAAGATGATGATACAGAAGAATCATCTACGAGTAATATTAATAAAGTTTATATTTTAAATGACTGGTTAACAGGTATGAATATTGAAACTTTATTAAGTAGTGATGGTTCTCCATATTTAGATAAAACTTTAACAAAGAATTATGTTTTATTCTCATATGATGCAACTAGTGCATCATCAATCTATTGGGATTATGATTCAACATTATCTGCAACAGATCAAGAAAATGCTGTTTATGAAGAAATTTTCTTTGGTGGATATAACGCTGATTCTTCATCAAATACATATGGTTCAGTAGAAAGTGATAGAATTTTAGCTTATAAAAAAGCAAATATTTGGATGCATAAATTTAATTCAACTACATATTCTTATGGTATTACTCTTGTTAATGCTAATGGAACTAATGCATATTCAAGTATTATTTCTCCATTTTTAGATCATTTAGTCTATATGAATGAAGTTAATTGGACTAATTCATTATTTGTTGCATCATTAATTGCTATCGTTATTGTTTCATTATTCTTATGTTTACACTATGGAATTAATGGAGTAACTATTATAGTTAATTCATTCTGTTTACTTGTTGCATCAATTGGATTATTTAACCTTTTTGGAAGTGAATTCAATGTAGGCGCAATTATTGGACTTTTAACATTAATGATTGTTTCAATTTTTACTGGAGCAATATACTTTAAAAAAGCAAATAATGAACTTTATAAAGGCAAAAATATCAAAAAAGCATATCAAGAAGGAAGTAAGCGTTCTTTTATGATTCAATTTGATATTTCTTTAATTACAATGATTTTAGGTATTACAAGTTATTTAATTCCTACATCTAATTTAATTTCATTTGGTTCACTTTTAATTGTTGGATCATTATTAAATGTAGTTTTAAATATTGCTATCTTAAGACCGCTTACATGGTTAATTTACAATTCAAGTGTTACTTTAAAACAATTAAATTTAATTTCAGTTAATTCAAAAGAAATTCCTAATTTATCAAAAGATGAAAAACCAACATATTTTGATAAATATAATAAAAAACAACCTAAGAGAACTTACAATATTGTTGGTATAGTTGCATCAGTTTTACTTTGTGCTTCAATTGCAGGTTTAACTGCATTCCAAGTTACAAGAGGAAATATCTACAATTCATCTTCAACTCAAGGAAATACAGAAGTTGTTATTAGAATTGATGCTCAAAACGTTACTGAAGACGAAACAAATACAATAGAAAGTAATATTGAAACAATTGAAAATGTCTTCTCAAGTAAGATTTTTACAAACGAAGCAAAAACAAAAGCTTTAGCAAAGAATCCAGAAGTTAAAACATATAACTATTCTTATATTCTTAATAACGTTACTAATAAAGAATACTATTATGTTATTTCTTTAGACGGAAACTATGCAAATGATTCAACTGCTTATTATTTAGATAACAATTCAAATTTAGTACCATCAACATTAGAACAATCAATCAATATTTCAGTTACTAATGTTCTTGATATTTCAAAAATTGATATTAATTCTACATATAATGTCACAAATGATTCAAATAATTATTATGCTTTATTATTTGTTTCAATTGGCGTTGGTGTAGTAAGTATTTATATGTTATTAAGATTTGGATTATCCAAAATGTTAACTTCAGCTATTTTAGTTGGTGGAAGTATTACTATTATTGTTGGTATCTTCTCTTTATTAAATGCACCATTCACATCAGTAATTACTCTTGGAACATTATTACTTGTTGAATTTGCATATATTACATTCGTAATCTACTTTAATAAAGAAAAAGAAATTATCCAAGAAAATAAAAAAGAATTAACAACATTAGAATTAAAACGTGACGCATATGAAGTTGGTTTTAATGATTATTATCCATTTATTGCAAGTGTTACTTTAATAAATGCTTTAATGATCATTGCCATGTTCTTCACACAAAGTTTAAATACTTATTTACTTGTTTTAATTTTAGTTGGTTTTGTAGTAATTTTAATTCTTCAAAAAGCATTATCAATCAATATTGAATTATTCTTTAATAAAATTTTCAAAAAATTCATTGGTTTATTTAATAAGCCAAATAAAAAGAAAAAGAATAACTCAAAGAAAGAAAATGGCCCTGAAGAAGCTATATTTATTGGAATTAATGATTAATTAAAGATGGGCTAATAACCCATCTTTTTATATTTTTATGACATTTTTAGAAAAACTTTTAGATTATTACAACATTGATTTATTGTATTATCAAAATCAAATTAAAAAAAATGTTGATTTTGATTTTTTAAGTTGTTTTAAAGATAATAAAGATTTTTTAAATACTAAAAATATAATTAAAAATTCAATTAAGAATAAAGAAAAAATATTAATTTATGGTGATTATGATTGTGATGGTATCTTAGCTACATCAATCATTTATTTAACTTTAAAAGAAGATAATTATGAAACGAATTTTTATATTCCTTCAAGAAAAAATGATGGTTATGGATTAACACTTGAAAACGCAAAAAAAATTGCTAAAGCTAAATATAATTTAGTAATTTTAGTAGATAATGGAATATCTTTAAATGAATCAATTTCATATTTAAAAGAAAATAACATTAAAGTTATTATTATTGATCATCATGAGCAAAAAGAAGTTTTACCAAAAGCCGATGCAATTATTCATCGGGAAATTTCTAAAATTTCTAATCAAAATATATCTGCTGGTGCATTATCTTTTTTATTTTCAGTTTGCTATTTAGAAAAAATAAATTATTATTTATTAACTTTAGGTTCAATTACTATTTTAAGTGATTTAATGCCATTAAAAGATTTAAATAGGGATATTGTTAAACTTGGATTAAAAGCGCTGAATGATTATAAATTCAATAAAATTACTAATTTCTTTAAAGAGCATAAAAATGAATATTCTGAAGATGATTTATATCAATATTTCATTCCAAAAGTTAATTCAATTGGTAGAATGATTAGCGATAAAGATGAATTAAGAATTGTAAAATATTTTATTGAAGATAATAAAAAAGATTATGTTCGACTTTCACGGATTGATGAAATTAATCAAAAGCGTAAAGATTTAATTAACAATGTCGATTATAATAATTATTTAAATGATGAAAATATTAATTTTGTAATTTTGAATATAGAAGAAGGATTAATTGGACTTATTGCAAATAAATTAATGGATTTAAACAAAAAGCCAACTTTTATTTTAACTTCATCTAATGAAGAAGGAATTTATAAAGGTAGCGCTAGATTTCTTTTAATACATGGAAATTTACAAGATTGTTTTAATTTAAATTCAAAATTATTATTGAATTTTGGTGGGCATATTAGTGCTGGCGGTTTTACTATCAAAAAAGAAAATATTGTTGAATTTAAGCAAAATTTAATAGATTTTTTTAACAAGCCACACAATGAAATAAAAGATAAAACAATTAAAATCAATTATAGAGACCTAAATTTAGAAAATTTAAAAATAATTGAATCTTTTAAGCCGTTTGGACAAGATTTTAAAAAACCATTATTTGAAATCGATGATATTTCTACAAGTTCTTTGACCTATAGTAAAGATGAAAAACATATTATTTTAAAAGTAAGTGATACATCAAAGCTAATTTATTTTAATTATCCAAAAGAAATTTTAGAAAATAAATATATTAATCTAAGTGGAAATATCGAAAAAAATGTGTTTAATGGTAAAATAAGTTGTATTTTTAAAACTACAAACTTTATTAAAAATGAATAGGAGTTTAAAATATTAGATATGGAAAAAAATAAAGATATTTTAGAAACTAAAAAAGATGAAGAATTAATTAAAAACGATTTAAACGAAAACGTATTAGAATTAAAAGAAGAAAAGAAAGAAGAAACTAAAACATTAAAGCCAAATGGTGGTTATCCAATGCACACATTTGAAGATGTTAAAGCAATCTATTCTTTGTACATTCATAACGAAAAAGACCGTAAAATGATTGAAGATGCATATAATTTTGTATGCAAAAAACACGATGGAATTTTCAGAAAAAGTGGAGAACCTTATGTTCATCATTTAATCGAAGTTGCATATATTGTTGCTTCTTTACAATCGGGACCTGTAACAATTGCAAGTGCTTTATTACATGATGTTGTAGAAGATACTGATACAAGTATTGAAGACATTAAAAATATGTTTGGTGTTGAATGTTCAAGAATTGTTGATTCTTTAACGAAAATTCAAAGACTAAAATTATCAAAAAGAACAGAAGAGGAATTTGAAGCTGAAGATCACAGAAAGATCTTTTTAGGTATGGCTAAAGATGTTCGAGTTATTATTATTAAACTTGCAGATCGTTTACATAATTTAAGAACTATTGAAGCTTTAAAACCAGAAAGACAACACGCCATTGCTAAAGAAACATTAGAAGTATTTGCTCCTATTGCTCATAGGCTTGGTATTTATAAAGTTGAAAGTGAATTAGAAGATTTATCTTTAAAAATTGAAAAAAGAGATGAATATAATGAAATCACTGAACTTTTAAATGAAAGAATTAAAAATAGAAGTGCTTCTTTAAACCTTTTAAAGAAAAAGATAGCTGATATTTTATATAAAAAAGATTTCAAATTTGAAATTGAATCACGAGTTAAATCTGTTTATTCCATTTACAAGAAAATGTATATTAAACATCATAGTTTTGATCAAATTTATGATGTTTTAGCATTAAGAATCATTACAGAAACAGAAATTAATTGTTATGAAATTTTAGGTATCATTCATCAAAATTTCAAACCAATTCCTGGAAGATTTAAGGATTATATTGCAATGCCAAAGCCAAACATGTATCAATCATTACATACATCGGTTATTGATGGTAACGCAAATGTTTTTGAAGTACAAATTAGAACAAAAGAAATGGATGAAATCGCTGAAAGTGGTGTTGCTGCTCACTGGAGATATAAAGAAGGTGGAAAATACAATGCTAAACAAGAACAAAGAGAAATTGAAGAACAATTACACTGGTTTAGAGATTTCGTTTCAATTAGTAATGAACAAGAAAATGCTGGTGCTCAAGAGTATTTAAATACATTAAATAGTGATATTTTTGAAGCAAATGTTT
>CAVKAB010000053.1:0-7485 GCA_963653985.1 Bacteroidaceae bacterium | reverse complement strand
CAATTTAAATGCTTAGACTCTTTTTTAAAAACGATTCACTTTTTAAACTTATGTATCATTACTCATTTTTAAAGAAATTTTTTATGAACAACAAAAGTGTCAAAAATAAAATTTACATTTTTAGCTTTTAGCACAAAATGGCTGAAATATTGATAAAATATGAGAAAATTCAACCAAACGTTGAATTTTTTTCACTTTTTTGACTTTTATTTTTTCAAATATTAATTATAATTATATTATGAATGATGAAAAGATATTACAGTATTTAAGAGTCCTATGTTACCTTAAGAGTCAATCACCTGATTTCGTTTCACGTCAAGAATTAGCTGACAAGTTTTTTTCTGGCAAGCTTAAAAGATGCGAAACAGCATGTCGTCATTTAATTGATGGAGGATTGATTTCAAGTAGACCAGGGACTTGTGGAGGATACACTTATGATCCTACCTTCAAAATGCAAGGATTATCTACTAGTGAATTAAACACAACATTAAACGAATATACTTATAGCGAGAAAAGGGAGTTAAATAAAATTAATCTTTCCATCAATAACAATGAAGTTATTGAAAGATTAAGTAAAATCACGCTAGCGGGTATTCCTTTAATTAGTAATTTAAAGATAGATACCTTTAGTGTTTCTCCAAAAGAAGAAGAATTAATGGTAGATATAACAGATGCAATTAGAGCAGGTTATAAAATTAAAATTCACTACATTTCATCTCAATTAAATGAAGATAGTAGTGTTAATGAATATGATTGTGTAGTTTGTCCAATCAATTTCATTATATTTAATGGGGCAGCATATTTAAATGCATATTATGAAAAAACTAAAGACTCTAAACCAATTGGTGAAAGAGTAAGAAGAACATTTGTTTTAAATAGAATTAAAGTATTAAAACACCTTGAAAACGAAAAATTTGTTGTATCAAATGATGATAGAATTAAAATAAAAAATAAATTACCTTATGAATTATATGATCAAGATTTAGAAATTAATTTTCCAATTAAATTAAATTATAGAGGATATAATTGTTTTAATAGGGTATTTAAAAATTATTATTATGAAGATGTAAAAATTGATAGACCTTATTCAATTATTACAATTCATACCAAAAGTTATTGGGAATGTATGGGAAATTTATTAGCTCTTGGATCTACTTTTGAATTTATGGAAGCTAAATTCTCAAAACCAGTTAGAGATTTATATTTAGATACAATTGAAAAATTAAGAGAAAAACTTTTGAAATAAATTATTAAAAAAATAACTCTTTTTGCTTTAATGAAAGAGTTATTTTTTATATAATATTCTTGTTAATTAAGGAGATATTTAAAATGTCAGAAATTATTGATGTTCATGCACGTGAAGTTTTAGATTCACGTGGTAATCCAACAGTTGAAGTTGAAGTTTGGCTTGATACAGGAGTTTGTGGTAGAGCAATCGTACCTTCAGGTGCTTCAACAGGTGAAAGAGAAGCTTTAGAATTAAGAGATGGAGATAAAGCTAGATTCTTAGGAAAAGGATGCTTAAAAGCAGTTGATAATGTTAATAATATTATTGCTCCACAAATCGTTGGTATGTATGCTGATGATCAAGTTGGTGTTGATAAGAAATTACTCGAATTAGATGGCACACCTTTCAAAAAGAATTTAGGTGCTAACGCATTACTTGGTGTTTCATTAGCTTGTGCTAGAGCAGCTGCTGAAGAAGTTGGCTTACCTTTATATAAATATTTAGGTGGTGTTAACGCTAAAGTTTTACCTACTCCAATGATGAATGTTGTTAACGGTGGTGCACACGCAGATTCAACAGTTGATTTCCAAGAATTCTTCATCATTCCTGCAGGATTTGAAACATTCCACGAAGCTTTAAGAGCTGGTGTTGAAACATTCCATCACTTAAAGAGTGTTTTAAAAGAAAAAGGTTATGTTACAGCAGTTGGTGATGAAGGTGGTTTTGCTCCTTCATGTGCTGGTGGTAACACAGAACCATTAGAATTAATCGTTGAAGCTATTAAGAGAGCTGGTTATAAACCAGGCGAACAAATTTTCTTAGGTATGGACGTTGCTGCTAGTGAATTCTATGAGAATGGTAAATATAATTTAAAGAAATCTGGTCAAGGTGTTAAAACTAGTGAAGAAATGATTGAATGGTATGAAGAAATGATTGCTAAATATCCAATTATTACTATCGAAGATGGTTTAGGAGAAAGAGATTGGGACGGTTGGAAAGCCTTAACAGAAAGACTTGGCAACAAGATCCAATTAGTTGGTGATGATTTATTCGTTACAAACCCATCAATCTTAGCAGAAGGTATCAAAAAAGGTGTTGCTAACTCAATCTTAATTAAAGTTAACCAAATTGGTACTTTAACAGAAACATTAGATGCTATTAGACTTGCTCAAATCAATGGTTACACAACTATGGTTTCACATAGAAGTGGTGAATCAGAAGATACAACAATCGCTGATTTATCAGTTGCAGTTAATGCAGGACAAATCAAAACAGGTAGTGCTTCAAGAACAGATCGTATTGCAAAATACAATCAATTATTAAGAATTGAAGAAGAACTTGGCGATGAAGCAATCTTTGAAGGTTTAAAAGCTTTCAAAAAATATAGATTCTAATCTAAATTAAAGCAAATTAAAAATGAACTTAGGTAATTCTAAGTTCATTTTTTATACTTTTAAATATTTATTATCCTTTTAAACCTCTAGTTTGTCTATCCATATCTTCTACAACAATATCAAAGATTTCTCCTAAAGTAGAACAATATTCTAAGACTTTCCAAGGTTCATTAGTATGGAAATGAATTTTAATTAATTCATCATCTCCTACACAAATTAAGCAATCTCCAATAAAGTGATCTAAAATATATTTTTCAATTTCAGTTTCACTTAAATTTTTACCTTCAATTAAAAGTTGGGTATCATATCTAAATTCAATCATTTTTGTCTCCTTTATTTATCTTATTATAATATTAGTAAAATAAATTTACTATTTATTTACATATCTAGTGTGATAAAATAATATGTATGTCAAAAAGAAAATTTAATAACGTTTATATAAACATAGGTTTATGGGCATGTCTTTTAAGTGCTTTATTAAACATAGCAAGTTGTATCTTGTCTTTTACAACTGGTTCAATTAGTGGATATTCTATTTTTAATTATTGTTGGAATGCAGTATTTTATTTAATTATTGGAAATTATTTTTATAGAAGTAAGAATAGTTATTATGGAAGAGTAATGTATGCAGTATTAATACTTGCAATATGTACTTATATTATTCCTGCAATTATTAATTTAGTAGAAGGTTTGCTTGGAGGAGGAATTGAAGGATTATTAACAATGATTCTTATGGTTTGTTCTTCAATGCTTGTAGGAATCATTTATAGTGTTGCTTTAATTTTATATAATAAAAAGCAATCTAAAGGTAGATATACTTTCCTTCTTGTAATGGGAATAATATTATTTGTTTTATGTGTTGCTCAATTTTGTGTAGTAGATGCTCCATATATTGTAACTACTTTAAATACTATGCTTTCTAATATAAGTGCATATAGTGTTCAACAAATTATTATTGTTATTTTTCTTGGAATAGAATACATTATTGGATTATTATTTGGCTTTGTTTATTTCTACACTCCACTTTTCTTTAAAAATAAGTAAAAAAATTAACATATTCTATCAAATATGTTAATTTCTTCAATATCAATTATATTTTTAATTGGGATAAAATAGTCATCAAAATAGATGACTTTTTTCTTTATATCAATTTTTCTTATAACTTCTTTAATTTTATAGATATATCCATCATAATAGATATCCATTTTTAAAGGAGTTTTAAAATCATATTCTCTTAAAGTTTGATCTATTTTTCTAGCTTGTTCATTAAAGACTTGAGGTCTTTCTATCTTATATTTTTCATAAATCATCTTATCTAGGTATTTACCTTGTTCTATAAGTGAGGAAAAAGGTAACCATTTTTTCATTCCACGATCATTCATGATTATATTATAAAACTTTTTTAGAAATTGTGAGTGCTAAAGCACCTTCTCCAATATGAGTGGATACACTTAAAGACAAATGGTCAATAATAATTGGAGTATCAATATTTAATTCGTTTTTAATTTCGTCAACTATTTTTTTAATAATAGTATCATCTTTTCCAGTATATGCTGCAGAAAATACAAGTTCATCTCTAGAACAGTCTTTAAATTTAGTTTCTAAATCATTTTTAATAGCAGTTTTTAACGCTATAACTGCTTGTTTAGTACCTAAACATTTTTTATAACTGTCTAATTTTCCACCAAATAACTCTAAAACAGGTTTAATATGTAATGCTTCTCCAATTAAAGCAGCGCTAGGAGTGATTCTTCCACCTTTTTTTAGATATTTTAAAGTATCAACCGCAATATAAATTGAGGCATTACTAGCTTCACTTTCTAATCTTTCTTTAATTTCTTTTGCACCTAATCCTTTATTAATTAAAGTAATTGCGTCATATACACTTTGTTTTAAAGTAACAGAAATTCTATGGTTATCAACAACATAAACTTTATCTTTAAATTCAGATTCTTCAGCTAAAGATAATGCAGTTTGACAACTTGCACTTAATCCACTGCTCATAGGAATGTGAATAATGTAATCATATTCTTTAAGTAAGTTTTCCCACATTTCTATAATAATACCGGGAGATGGTTGAGATGTTGAAATATCAACACCATTATCTAATTTATCAAAGAATTCTTCTTTGGAAATTGTTTCGTTTTCAAAAAATACCACTCCATCGATGATGATTGGCATCTTTAATACTTTGATATTTAATTTATTTGCTTCTTCTTTATTAAAACCTGAATTGTCATCAGTAATTATTACAATTTTATTATTCATATGTTTTGTATTCTAACATAAAATAGAGTTAATGAAAAACTGATACAAAATACTAGATTGTATAGTATTTAATATTTAAGTTAAAAATGTCAATAAAACGTATAAAATCGTTAATATTTTGAATTTTTGTTTATAAAATATTTTATATTATAATTTGGGATGTATTGAAGAAGATATTGTATTTTTGATATAATATTATGAATTTTAGGTAGAGATTATATATGGCTTTTTATTTAGTTAAAGGTGATTTAGTCACCATGAATGTTGATTGTATTGTTAGTAACGCAAACGTTAATTTAAAAATGGTAGAAGGAGTAACTCGTGCTATTTTCCATAAAGCAGGTGATATCGAAATGATGGAAGCTTGTAGAAAATATGGAAGATGTGAAGTTGGTAAAGCAGTTATTACTCCATCTTTTAAAATTGATACATGTAAAGCAGTTATCCATGCTGTTGGGCCAAATTATATTAATGGAAAACATGGAGAAGAAAAGAATTTAAGAAGTGCATATCAAAATGTTTTTGACATTATGAAGGAAAATAAGTTCACTTCGGTAGCTTTTCCTTTATTAAGTAGTGATTTTAACTATCCATTAGACGAATGTTATGCAATTGCAAAAGATGTTATTTTAAAAAATATTAAAGAAAATCCAAAACTTGAAGTTTATATGGTTTTCTTTAAGAATATTTTCCCTCTTGCAAGCAATGAATTAAGAGATGAGATCAATTTAAGTTTATTAAAACAAAATAAAATTTATGATGTTGAGATTTTAAATAGTGATACAAACCTTGAAGGTGTTAAATTTATTGATCAAAAAGAACAAGCTTTAGGAATTAATGATGAAGAAGTTTCTTTTAGAGGCAATTTAGAATTTGGATATATCCAAAATTTTAGAGAAAATGAAACATATATTCCAAGCAAGAATGCATTATATGGAATTGGAATCGCTTTAAAATTAAAAGAAGAAGAATTCTTAAAATTACTTGGATTATTTGGATATTCTGTCCAATTTAATACTGTTAAACTTGCTACTATTAATTATTTCATACAAAAGAATGCGAGTGATGTTTATTTATTAAATGATTGCTTATTTGATTTATCATTACAATCTATTAATTCAAAATAATATGTAAATTATGGTACTTATTTGATTAAGTACCTTTTTTATTGACGTTTATAAAACTAATTAAGGAAAAAAATACCAAATTATTATTAACAAATCATTTTAAATATAATAAAATTTAAGTATAGAAGAAATTAAGTTTTCTAATATTTGGAAAGGAGGTTGATATAATGTCCAGATTTACTTTACCAAGAGATGTCTATTACGGAAGTGGTTCTCTTAGTGAACTTAAAAACTTAAAAGGTAAGAAAGCTATCGTTGTTACAGGTGGTCATTCAATGAGAGCTAGTGGATTCTTACAAAAAACAGAAGAACTTTTAAAAGAAGCAGGAATGGAAGTTTTACTTTTTGAAGGGGTAGAACCAGATCCATCAATCGAAACTGTTAAAAAAGGTGCAGAAGCAATGCTTAAATTTGAACCAGATTGGATTGTTGCAATTGGAGGAGGCTCACCAATTGATGCTGCAAAAGCAATGTGGGCTTTATATGAATATCCAAATGTTTCATTTGAAGATTTAATTACACCATTTAGTTTCCCACATTTAAGACAAAAAGCACATTTCTGTGCAATTCCTTCAACATCAGGAACTGCAACTGAAGTTACTGCATTCTCAGTTATCACTGATTATCAAAAAGGTATTAAATATCCTTTAGCAGATTTTGAAATTACTCCAGACGTTGCAATTGTTGATCCTGATATTGTTAGAGGATTACCAAAAGTTCAAGTTGCATATACTGGAATGGAT
The DNA here is from genome assembly GCA_963653985.1 of Bacteroidaceae bacterium. GTDB lineage: Bacteria > Bacillota_I > Bacilli_A > RFN20 > CAG-826 > Onthovivens. The sequence goes on along the minus strand of CAVKAB010000053.1, from coordinate 725 downwards.
GCTTTAACACACGCTATTGAAAGTTATGTTGGTACAATTGCTACACCATTTACAGAATGCTTATCACTTAAAGCAATTCAAATGGTAAATACATATTTATATGATTCTTTCTTAAATCCAGAAGGAAAAGGAAGAGAAGAAATGCATTATGCTCAATGTTTAGCAGGTATGGCATTCTCTAATGCTTTACTTGGTATTACTCACTCAATGGCACATAAAACTGGTGCTGCATTCTCAACAGGTCATATTCCACATGGATGTGCAAATGCAATGTATCTTCCACATGTTATTGAATACAATGCAAATAATAAAACTGCACTTGAAAGATATGCTCAAATTGCTCAATCTTTAGGTATTCAAGGACATGATGCTCGTGAATTAACTCAAGGATTAATCAATAGAATTCATGAATTAAATACATTACTTGGAATTCCACATTCAATGAAAGAATTCGGAGTTGATGAAAAAGAATTCTTAGAAAAATTACCAACTATTGCACATAATGCTGTTTTAGATGCATGTACTGGAACTAATCCAAATCCAATTGATGATAAGACAATGGAAGAATTATTTAAGTCATGCTACTATAACAAACCTTGGAAATTTTAAAATTTAAGTAATTTACAAATAGAGGTAGTTAATTCTACCTCTTTTAAATTGATATATTTATATTATTTCTTTAAAATATTAAAGAAAATAAAGGAGAAAATTAAAATATGTCAAAT
>CAVKAB010000052.1:1466-7571 GCA_963653985.1 Bacteroidaceae bacterium | reverse complement strand
AATTTCTTCTAAGTCTAGCAAGTTTAATTTGTTCACCCATTTGCTTTAATATTCTTTGTGTTTGAGGTAATACATTAGCAGTTCTTTGTTCCATATTCTTAACCTTTAATGTATATTATTACATACATTTTTCATTTATCTTGCAAACTATAATGAACATTATAATTAACTACTAGTAAAAAAATAAATACGATATTTATCACATTAATATATTTTTGAATTAAACTTTTTTATTAAAACGAAAAAAGTAAAAAAATGGAAAAATGTGATAAACTTAATAAGAACTTATGGAAAAATGTGATATAAAATTAAAAAGGATTTAAGATTTATGTATTTAAAGAGAAAAATTGACATTTTTTAATTAATTGGAAAAACAACAAAAAAAGAATGCCTTTAATTATAAAAGGTGCTAGACAAATAGGTAAAACAAACGCAATTGAAGAATTTGCATTAAAAAATTATGAAAATTTCTTTGAAATTAATTTTGCACTTCAGACTCAGTATAAAGATATATGTGATAATGGATATGAAGTTGATACTATCATTAAAAACATTTCTTTCAAAAATGCAAATTTCAAATTTATTCCTGGAAAAACTTTAATTTTCTTTGATGAAATTCAAGATTACGCTACTATTGCTACTTCATTAAAATCATTCAAACTTGATGGAAGATTTGATGTTATTTGCTCTGGATCTTTAATGGGAATTAATTATAAAGAAATCGAATCAAATAGTGTTGGTTATAAAGAAGATGTAGAAATGTATTCAATGGATTTTGAAGAATTTTTATGGGCAAAAGGATACACTGATGACCATATAAATAGTTTATATAATTCTATGAAAAATTTAGAACCGCTTTCAAACTCAATATTAAACGCTATGAAAGAAAATTTCAAAGATTATATGATTGTTGGTGGAATGCCTAATATCGTTTCAACATTTATTACAGAAAATAATTTCTCCGAAATTTTAAGGCTTCAAAAACAACTTATCTTAGATTATGAAAAAGACATCACTAAATACGCTGAAGGGTTAGAAAAAACAAAAATATTAAATACTTATAGAAAAGTACCTGTATTTTTAGGAAAATCAAATAAAAAATTCCAAATTTCTAAATTAAGTCACGGAGCTAGAAATAGAGAATATATTGGAATAATAGAATGGTTAGAAAACGCAGGAATCATTAATACATGTTATTGTATGAATGAACCTTTTTTACCTTTAAAAGGAAATTATAATCCGGATAATTATAAAGTATACTTTAGAGATACAGGTTTATTAATCGCCACTCTTGATGAAGAAGCTCAAAACGATTTAAGATACAATAAAAACTTCAACACCTATAAAGGGGCGATATTTGAAAATATTGTCGCAGATATGTTAAAAAAAGAAGGCTATTCGTTATATTTTTATAAAAATGAAAAATCTACTTTAGAGATGGATTTATTTATTAAGGATAACAATTCTTTAATTCCTCTTGAAGTTAAAGCAAATGATGGAACAACAATTTCATTAAGAAATCTTATTAACCAAAATAAATATAGTGATATTAAATATGGAATTAAATTATGTGATAAAAATATAGGATTTGCTAATAATATCTATACTTTCCCTTATTTTTTAACTTTTTTACTAAAAAGATTCTTATTTGAAAAAGATAATAAAATAAATAAATCTTAACTACTTAAAATACCTCAAGGGTTCTTGAGGTATTTTGAATTTTTATTAGTATCCTTTTTTAACTTCTGCTTTAACATAGCATTGATTTGCATTATGTTCAATAACAATTGGGAAGAGTTTTGTTAATTTCCATTCATTAACGTTATTGAAATATGTATCTTCAAATCTACCAGCTAATTCTTTTTGATTATCTTTAATAAATACAAAGTAGTAATTATTATCAAGATTATCAATTCTTGTATCACTAGGGTTACCAATCCAGTTATGGTAAACGCTAACTTTATAAACGTTCTTTCTTTGTTTATTACCATGTTGATCAATATATGTAGCACTAGTTTCTGTATCATGGTTATATAATCCACATCTATTGTGTTTTAAATCACCAGCATATAATCCAGCAGTTGTATCAAATAATTTAGCATCATTTGTATAGAATCCAGCTTCTTTTAAGTAAGTATTAATAGTGTAATTATCATCTTTAAATTCTTTTTTGAGGAATAAGTAATCATTTGTAACATTATTAACTAAATTTCCATCTGGTTCAAATTTATAATCAAATTCATTTACTTTACTTCTTGCGACTAAACCTGCTCTTTCTTTATCATTATAATTAAATGTTAAAGTACCAAGTCTATTACTATATTTAGTATTTGTAGGGAGGTATGTAACTACATGATTATTGATTCTTTCTTGTTCGATTTTTTCTAATCTATCTAATTCATTTTTGAATAATGTATTAACATTTTTAACTGCAGCGATTAAATCATTTAAGTATTGAGTATAAGTTGCAACTGTAGCTTGATCTGCACCTTTACTTCTATAGTAAAGATCAAATCTTGCCATATTAGTAGCAACAAGTAATGTAGTTTCTAAGTATGCAATAAAATTTCTTTTATTAACATATTCTTGGTAACTCCATTTATCATGTTTACCTAATGTTTTTGTGTAATATCCAAAGATATTTTCTGCTTTATTAGCATCATTTGGTAATACGATATCTTTAGCAAATTCTGTAACATAATTAACAAGTAATTGACCATTATTTAAAGTTTTATTCTTTAAATTTGTTTCAAAGTAATTTTCTCTTTCCTTTTCAATTTCTTCAACTGTTTTTGTACCAGCTTTTTCATCATTAACAATACTCATTAATCCACCAGTTAACATTGGTTTTAATGTAACTTCAGTATAATTAATATAGCCATATAATTTATTAACGATATCTTCAGCATGATATTGATCAACTTTTTTATCAAGAACGTTTAATTTAGCTTTGATTTCTTGGACATCTTCATAAATTTTATCAATAGTTTGAGCATTTCCATCTCTTAAATCAATTCCACATTCAAAGAGTAAATCAACACAAAGATTTTTTACTAATCCACCAACAGCAACGCCAATTGTATTAGTGATAATATCTGGTCCTTTTTCTTTTAATAAACCAAGAAGGTAATCTTTACCTTTTAAAGAAGCAAGGTTACCTTTGACATTAGTAGCAAAAGTTTTAGTTTGAATATTAACTGTATTACTATTTGATTTTAATTCAATATTAGCTTTAGGTGCACTAACTCCTGCAACTCCAGTAAATACGAATGTTCCTAATAATGTTTTAACTAATTTGCCTTTCATAACCTTGCCTCCCGTTACATTTCTTTTTGATTTGTAACTTTGTTATGGTTATATTTTAGCATAAAATGTTTAAGTGTCAATATAGAAAATAACATTTTTTAAAAATTTATTTATTTTACAATTTAAAAGTTTACAAATTATACTATTATTATCTATTTACTCTTTAATTAATAACTTTTTATAAGTTAAATCCATTAGCAATGCTCCAAGTGGTGCAGTAAATAATATTGAAATAACTGCTCCAACTAAAACTAATTCCCCACAAGCAAGTCCTTCAGCAAGTGCAATTCCTCCAATTGAAGCTTGAACTGTTGCTTTTGGTAAATATGAAATCATCAAAAATATTTTCTCTTTAAATGTATATTTAGTAAAAATAATAGATATTAAAACACCAATCATTCTAAATATTAATGCAATAACAATTGTTGAAAGTATTAGAGCTCCTTCTTTAGAGAATGCCAATTTAGCATTTGTAGCACATCCTACAAGTGTAAATAATAATATTTCAAATCCACTCCATAAAGCATTGTATCCTTTTTGGATTTGTATTGAATCATCTTTTAAATATTTATTTAATAAGATACCTACAACAATAATTCCAAGAAGAGATGATATTGAAACATATTCTTTTACTAATTCTTCAAAAGCAAGCATCCCAAACGATACACCTAAAAGAATAATTATCTTTGAAGTCGTATTTAATTTCACTTTTTTAAATAAAAATATCAAAATAATACTCACAATAACTCCAAGTAAAATACCTAAAATAATGCTTGAAGGAATTTTAACCAAGGTTAAAACGTCGAAATTATTTTCTTTAATAGCATTTTTAAATGCATAAAATAAAATAATTACAAAAATATCATCACATGAAGCACCTGCTAAAATTAATTCAGGTACATGGTTTTTATTTCCATATCCTTCTTCTTTTAATTTAATCATTCGAGGTACAACGATTGCAGGAGATACCGCTGCTAAAACACTTCCTAAAAGTAAAGCTTCAAAAATTGAAATATTTAAAATTAATGGACCAAAAATAGCAATTCCTATAATTTCAAAACTTGCAGGTACAAAGCACATCAAAATAGCAGGTCTTCCAATTTCTTTTAAAGTTTTTAAATCTAATGATAAACCTGATCTTGTTAAAATTATAACTAATGCAATTTGTCTTAAATACGATGATATATTTAATAATGATTCATCTACTATATTTAATAAAGATGGTCCTATTAATATACCTAAAATTAAATACCAAATTATCTTAGGTATTCTTATTTTTTCTAATAAATATCCTCCAATAAATCCAAAAAAGAAAATAATAAATAAACTTAAAAACATATTAACTCCTTTACATAGACCATTAAAAAAGCTGATGATCCATGACTAAAATCATAGACGCCATCAGCTTTATTCTTCATATTAAGCGGTTTTGTTTTTAAACAAGGGAGGACATCATTCCCAAAAATATTTTATTACAACGATATTCGAATTTCAAACTAATTATTTTTGAACACTTTCAACGATAAAATAATAATTATAGATATCATTATTTACAAATGCCCAATGTTCATCATTTCTCCAATACCAATGAGTTTCAGAATATCTTGCCCAAGAAGCAATTTTTTGTGTCCCAAGACTTGTTCCTGATTGTGCTCCAATAAATTTTGCTTCAAAAGTTTTACCACTCCAACAAGACGATTCTTTTTGACTTCTATAATTGTATTCATTATTTAATCCAAAATAATCACCATCTGGATTGCCTCTTCCAACACATTTAAGTCTTAATGAAGAATCTTGAGAACTTAAATTTCTTTCATTACGATCATTTGTTAATATTCTATAACATGAAGAATCAATAGATTTCATTGAAAGTAAGAACTCCACTGCACTCATTGAACTTGAAGAAATTACCTTATTTGAAGATAAATAGTGAACATAATCGTTATCAGAAGATGTTTCACCTATATTTTTTAATAAGTTCCATCTTGTAGAAATTCTTAAATGATTAGATTCAGTTATCCCTTCATGCTTAGAAATATCATCATCAATAGTCTTTACAGAATTTCCACTTCTTTCTATTTTCTTTGTTTCAAAAGTAACTTTTAAAGAAGGTTCATTTCCAAGATTTGAATAAGTAGGATTATACTTACTTTGATAGAATGCACCAGTTAAAGTAGATTGAGTAATAAATGAATAAGTATCATCTTTATTATTATTTACTTCATAGAAATGCTTAATTTCATATCTTGTATTTTTATAAACAGTTTTTAACTCATCATAATTATATTCAGCATATAAACATGCTTGAGTTGCAAGTGCATTATTAACATCTAAAATCTTAAGTAAATTAGTACAAAATGAGCGAATTAATGGTTTAATTTCACCTTGGAAATTATACATGTATTGTAAACGAGATAAATATGTATTCAAATAATTTACTTTTCCATTAAGTCCAGAAACTCTTTCTGCAAATTCAATTACTAAATTACGATATTCTTGTGCTTTATCTTTATGAGTTGAGAAATATTCTTTAGTAAAATTTTCAACAATTCTTGCTCTTACAAATTGATTAAGACTATTAGTACTTACACTAGTAGGAAGATTTTTATTATTTGTTAATGCATTTTCGATGTCTTTTGAAAGTTCTTCGATAAAACCATTTTTAATAATATTATTGTTTGACGCTAAAAACTTTTTAGAATTTGAAAAATCACTAATAGAAATTTCTGCACTATATAAACTATCATCAGTAATTTCGCATAAAGGAATTGATTCATATCCAAAAGGAGTATAACGTAA
>CAVKAB010000052.1:0-1434 GCA_963653985.1 Bacteroidaceae bacterium | reverse complement strand
ATTCTTTATAATAATCGCTTAATTCGTCAGCTAAATTTCTATTAAATTTATTAATCGGAGAAATAGCGTTATTTGCAAAATCATTAATAGCAAGATTTAAAATATTTAAATTTGCTTGATCAACATTTGCATTAGTTCTTACAACTTCTTCTTGTAAAAGTTGAGTATTTTTATCTATTTTATTACTAATTTCATCAATCTTTTTATCAGTTTCTTTAAGTTGATTCATAACATCTTGGACTGATGCTTCTTTATCACTACAAGCTTCTGCAATTGTTCCAAAAATTCCAAAAAGTCCCGATACAAACGCTGCAGGATTATCACTTGCTGCACCAGTAAGACACACCGCAATATTAGAAATGATTGAAACAGCGTATTTTCCACCATCTTCCCATGTGCCATCACTTTTAACATAATTTTCTTCAAATACCGCTTGAGGATCAGTATTTCCAGTGTTTTTCTTTTCTTCATATTTATTAACCATTACAAATTTATCAATGGTTGAAACAGAAGAATATAGTAACATTCCAAAATTAGTAGAATTATTTTCGTTTTTAAAAGTAATATCAAAACCATCCTTATCATCAAGGTTTTTAATATTAACAACATCTACAGATGCTTTTTTTAATATTGTATAATCGGCATAGTCTTTATTTGTTTTTTCTAATTCTTCTTTTACTTTGTCCTTATCAAAAACAATAACATCATCGTGATCAATATTTTCATCAAAAATTTCAACATCAGTGTCCGCACTAAAGGTAATTGTATTATCATTATTTTCACTTTGGATTGCTTCCATGGATAAAAAATCAGACATTTCTTCTTTGGTGTATGCCCACTTTTTAGATTCTCCATTTGCGCAAGAAGATAAAGAAGCAGTTAAAGTTAAAGCAATAGATGATATAAGTAAATATATTATTTTGTTTTTCTTCATATTGTTTCCTCTTATTTTTAATAATTATATCAAGAATAGAAATGCAATAAAATCAAAATTTTAATAACATATAAAATTTAAATTATTGCTTAGAAATCATAAATTTTTATCCATTTAGAAGTAAAGATATTCATTATTTATATTAAAAATCTTTACTTTTTAAATATGTTTTGAGAAAATAAGTAAAGATTTAAAGAAATTTATGTATTCATATAAAAAACTTGAAAACAAATTGAAATCACAAAACTTAAAAAAATCAGATTTAGTAAATGTTTTAAATATTTCTTCAAGAACAATATCAAAAATTGCTAAAAATGAAAAAATTGCAAGCAATGTATTAAACAAAATTGCGATTTTTTTAAATTGCAACGTAAATGATTTATTTGATGAAATTTGTGATAATCAAATTTTACAAATATTGAAAGAAGAAAAGAAAGCAAAAATATCTGGTGGACTTTATCATGAATTAGAGGTAAAAATGACTTACAATTCAAATCATA
>CAVKAB010000051.1:0-7846 GCA_963653985.1 Bacteroidaceae bacterium | reverse complement strand
GAAGAATTATTATAAAACTGCTAATATTGTTGCTGTAATTGGAGGAATTATTTGTTGTTTACTTGTAAATATTCCACTTTCTTTATATTCTTCATATAATACTTTATATTGTATTTATAGATCTTTATACGCTAATGCATCAGGTACAACTAGTGGACAAGAAGTTATTTCAATGAAACTTTTATTTACTCAATGTCAAGATACATGGAATTTCTTCATTGTTGGTTTAATTATTTTCATTACAGTTTTAGTTATTTATTTAATTGCAATTGGTAGTTTATATTTAAGTGCATATTTAAAACAAAATAGAAATAAATAATGTTAATTAATGTCCTTCTAAAAGGGCATTTTTTATTGATTCTGAGAGCGTAAAATATGTTGTGTAAATTTGATCACAACATTTTTTTAAAAATAAATTAAAAAAAGGAACCTTTGTTGTAAAATAAGTTGACCAAAACAATTCTAAACAGGAGGTTCCTATGAACAATTTTACAACACAATTCTATGATTTACTAATTAAAAATAACAACGATTTTGAAAAAGCATGCAATGAATTAATTAGATCTAATTTAGAATTAGCAATTAATGAGATTTTAACTTCAGAATTAACTGCAGTTCTTAAATATGAAAAATATGAAAGATCTAATTCAGAAAATTCTAGAAATGGTTGTTATGAAAGAGATTTTAATACTGCTTTTGGAGTTTTAAGAATTAGAGTTCCAAGAGACAGGAAAAATGAATTTCAATCACAAATCATTCCAAAATATGGACGTCATGACAAAACAACCGAAGAAATTGTCATGAAGCTATTTGAAAGTGGTTTATCAAATTCAGAAATTACTGAAATCGTAGAACGCTTATATGATAAAAAATACAGCAAAGGCACAATTTCAAATATCACTAACAGTTTCATTGATATAATTGAAAAATTCAAAAATAAGCCGATTCAAAAGCATTATGCAATCATTTATACTGATGCAACTTTTGTATGTTTAAGACGTGGAAATGTATCAAAAGAGGCTATTTATCTCGTAATTGGTATTACTCCAGAAGGGCAAAAAGAAATTTTAGGTTATCGTATTTCTCCTACAGAAAATTGTGAAGTTTGGAGAGAATTGCTTAACGATCTCAAAAAAAGAGGACTAGAAAAAGTTGATCTATTTTGTACAGATGGCTTAGCGGGCTTCACAAATGTCGTAGAAGAATTATTTGATCGACCAAAAATTCAACGTTGTTTAATACATGTAATAAGAAACATTGCATCAAAAGTAAAAGTTAAAGAACGTCAAGAGGTTTGCAATGATTTTAAGAAAGTTTATCAACAAAACAATAAAATTTCTGCTCAAAAAGAATTACTTTTATTTATTAATAAATGGAAAAAGTACCCTTCAATAAGAAAATCATTAGAAAACAATCCATATTATTTACGTTTTATTCATTTCCAAAATCGATTTGGCCTACAATTTATAATACAAACATTATTGAAAGCTTTAATAAAATGTTAAAAAGAATGGTTAGTCATAAAATGCAATTCCCTAGCGAAGAATCCTTAGAAAAAGCTGTAGTTAGCGTAGCTGAAGAATATAATGTTAAAAATTTAACTAAAATACACAAAGGTTTTAATTTAATTCCAACAAATTACTGGGATTAGAAATTATTTACAACAAAGAATTTAAGAATTTACACAAAATTCTTTACACTCTCTTGATTCTTTAGTTAAATTACTAATTAATAAATTTTGTAAATTTTTTAAAAATTTTATTTAAAATATGCTTAATTTTTATTGATTTTTTTATATAATATAAGGGTATGGAAAAAAGTGGTGTTAAAAAATATGATTGCATTTTTGTAGGGGCAGGTCCTGCAGGAATTTATGGTGCTTATGAGCTTGTTAAATTAAATAAAAATTTAAAAATTTTATTAATAGATAAAGGACATGATATTTATCATAGAAATTGTCCTATTTTGAATGGAAAAATTAAACAATGTCCAAAAGATATTTATGGTAATAGTGGATGTTATCCTGCATGTTCAATGACTAGTGGATTTGGTGGATGTGGGGCTTTTAGTGATGGAAAGTTCAATATTACTAATGAATTTGGTGGATGGATGAGTGATTGGATTTCAAAAGATGATGTTATTTCTTTAATTAAATATGTTGATGAAATTAATTTAGCTCATGGAGCTCCTCATAATTTAACTGATCCAAATACTAAAGAAGTTTTAGAAATTGAAAAGAAAGGATTAGCAGTTGGATTAAAGCTTTTAAGAAGTGAAGTTAGACATTTAGGTACAGAAGTTAATTTAAAAATCTTAGAATCGATATATGAAGAATTAAAAGAAAATATTGATATGATTTTTAAATGCGAAATCGCTGATTTAATTGTTGAAAATGATATCGTTAAAGGTGTTAAAGATAGTAAGGGAAACGAATATTTAGCAGATAATGTTGTTTTAAGTGTTGGAAGACCAGGCAGTAATTGGTTAAGTAAAACTGCTCAAAAATATAAAATTAAAGTTACAAATAATAGAGTAGATATTGGTGTTAGAGTTGAAACTAATGATTTAATTATGGAAGAAATCAATAAATACTTATATGAAGGTAAGTTTGTTTATAATACTAGTGTTGGTACAACTGTTAGAACATTCTGTTCAAACCCTTCAGGACATGTTGTCGTTGAAAATAATAATGGTACAATTACTGCAAATGGACATGCTTATAATGATCCTAAACTTGGAAGTCATAATACAAACTTTGCATTACTTGTTTCACATAAATTTACTGAACCATTTAAAGATGCTAATGGATATGCATATGATGTTAGTGCATTAGCAAATAAATTAAGTGATGGAAGTGTTATTGTTCAAAGATATGGAGATATTGTTAAAGGAAGAAGAAGTACACAAAAGCGAATTGATGAAGGATTTGTTACTCCAACTTTAAAAGAAGCAATTCCTGGTGATTTAGGACTTGTTTTACCTTATAAAACAATGCGTTCTTTAATTGAAATGATTGAAGCATTAGATCATGTTACTCCAGGTATTGCAAATGGACATACATTACTTTATGGTGTAGAGGCTAAATTCTATAGTGATAGAATTGATTGTGATAATAATTTTGAAACTAAGATTAAAGGATTATTCGTTGCAGGAGATGGTGCAGGAATTACTCGTGGACTTGCTCAAGCTGGTGCAAATGGAGTTCATATTGCAAGAACAATTGCAAAAAGGAAAGAATAACTATGAATGTATTAAGTGGGTTTCAAACTATTTTCTATGAGATGAATGGTAATGAAATTGCTGAATTAATCATGATAATTTTATTACTTTCAGCTTTAAATGTTTTTATTTATTTTTATATTAAAAGAAAAGCAGTTTATATTTCATCAATTGTTGGTTCATCATTAATTTTACTTGCGTATATTTTAGAATTAACTACAACATTCTATTTGTTATGTTTCTTATTATTAATTGTTTTATTCATTGGAATCATGACTAATTTAGCAGAATTTAGAGTTTTATTTGCAAATAAAGCTACTCAAAAAATGAATAATAAAGTTAATAAAGGAAATGGTAATAAGAAAAAAGACAAAGGTGTTGCTAAAATTTTTGATCATGATGCTTTATATGAAAAGTTAAATGAATGCGTCGAATATTGTTCTAAAAATAAAATTGGTGCATTAATTACAATTGAAAGAAATGATGATTTAAGTAACATTATGAAAAATGGTACTCAATTAAATTGTCCTGTTACTCCTGAATTACTTGAAACTATCTTCTATCCAGGAAGTAGATTACATGATGGAGCAGTTATTATTAAAGATGATATGATTGTTGCAGCAAGTGTTTATTATACTCCAACTACTAAAGCATTAAGTGGAAAATATGGTTCTCGTCATAGAGCAGCACTTGGAATTTCTGAAATTTGTGATGCTGTAACTATTATTGTTAGTGAAGAAACAGGAAGGATCTCTATTGCGTTTAATGGAGAACTCAATAGTTATTCACCAGATTATTTCTTAAGAGCTTTAATCAATACAATGAATTTCACTTCTAGTGAAAGTAATGAAGATGCAAAAAAGAATGATTAATGAAAAAAGAAAATTAGAATACTATAACTATATATTAAAAATTTTAGCAATGTGTAAGCTTGCTAAATTTTTTAATGATATAGATAAAATAGAAGAAATTGAAAAAACTGCGATGGAGATGTTAAATAATTTTGAAAATTGTAATTTTAATAAAATAAATTTCTTTTCAAAAGAAGAAGTAGTAACTCCTGCAGTAGGTTTTATTCTTTTAATTAAAAATGAAAATAATGAATATCTATTTAAAAAAAGTAAAGAAGAATTAGAAACTTTATATAGTCCATTTGAGATTTTAAAATCAATGGATGAAAATATAAGCGAATATTTAAAAAGGAATAATCTTGAAATTAAAGATGATTATGAAATTAAAGGAATTATAAATGAATTACCTTTAAAAGATATGGGAGATAAAATAAATAATTATTTTAGCACTCCAATGTACTTATTTATTTTAACTTCTCAAATTAAAAGTTATAATATGGATAGTGATTTTGTTTTTATTAGAAAAGAAGATATTAAAGATACAAAACTTTTTAGTAAAAATGAAATTATTAAATTTATTGATATTTCAATAAATGATAAATTTTTTAAAGAATAAGGAGAAAAAAGATGTCAACACATATTAACGATAACGCTCATTTTGCTAAAACTGTTTTAATGCCAGGAGATCCATTACGTGCTAAATTTATTGCAGAAAATTATTTAGCAGATTATGAAGAAGTCACTAGTGTTAGAGGAATTTTAGGTTTTACAGGACACACTAAAGAAGGAAAAGAAATTTCTATTATGGCAAGTGGGATGGGAGTTCCATCAATTGGTATTTATAGTTATGAATTATTTGCTTTTTATGGTGTAGAAAATATTATTAGAATTGGTACATGTGGGGCATATCAACCTGAATGTAGAGTTGGTGATGTTATTATCGCAACTAGTGCATGTAGTAGTTCAAATTATGCTTATCAATTTGACTTAAAAGGTGGAGTTATTGCGCCTTGTAGCGATTTTAGCTTAACTTTAAAAGCATTTGAAAACGCTAAAAAATTAAATATTCCAGTTCATGTTGGTCCAATTTTCTCAAGTGATGTTTTCTATGATGTTGATAAAGATTATTGGAAAAAATATCAAGCATTAGGTGTTTTAGGTGTAGAAATGGAAAGTTATGGTCTTTTTATTAACGCAATGAGATTACATAAAAAAGCACTTTGTGTTTTAACTGTTAGTGATTCATTCTGCTATAAAGAAGAATTAACAAAAGAAGAAAGACAAACAAAATTATCAAAAATGTTTGAACTTGCTTTAACTTTAGCTGATTAATTATGAGCAAGGAACAAATAATAATACTTTGTGTTTCCATATTTGTAGCAATTTTATTGCTTATAGCGATTATTTATTTTTTCATTTATCCATTAATTAGAAAAAAATACATGTACCGCAATTTTAAGCTTGTCTATTATAAAAAGATTTATAGAATTACTGAATATAATGATTATTTATTGGTAAATAATGTTAATTTAAGAAGTAATGAAGATTTAATTATTTCAAAAATTGATCATATTATGGTTGGTAAAAAATACATCTACATTATTAAAGATAAATTTTATCGTGGTGCAATTAATGGAAATAGAGAAGATAATACTTGGTTATTTTTTGATGCAAAAAACAATAAAAAAGAAATAACTAATCCAATGAAGAAGAATGAAGAAAGAGTTAAAAATCTTTGTGCGTTAACTAGAATTGATCCAAAACTTTGTATTTCAATTGTTTTAATTAATGATGATTGTGTTATTAAAGATCCAAAAGCTTTATATTCAAATAATTCATTTATTATTTCTAATAAAGGGTTAAATAAATTAATTAAAAGTATTGAAAAAAGAGATATTAAGCCTCTTGATCAAGTTTCATCTGAACAAGCGATAAATGAAATTTATCGTATATATGGAAGAGGAAGGGAAGAATAATGATTAGAGATATTTATAATCGTTTTAAAGAAAACTTCTATATGACTTTTATGTATAGTAGTTTTTTAATTTTTATATTTTTAGTTGTATATATTCTTTTATATATGCTTCTTAGTATAATGCCTTTAACTAGTGTATTTTCTTTTCTTTTATTTTTAATTATTGCAACATTTTTAATTGGATTTATTACTCCAAGTTTATATAGCTTCTTTGTTTGCAATAATTTATTTAATAATAAAGAAGGAATAAATGTTGATTTTAAATTATTTCTTGCAAATAGAAAACCTGGTAAAAATCGAGTTGTTAAATCTCAATTAAAAGTATTTTCTACCCTTTTGTATAGCATTTTAATTTATTTAGGGATTACTATTTTTGCAATTACTGTTATTTCTTATATTAATATGGCAAATAACAATACAAATAGTTTCTATGGATTCTATTTAGAAATCAGTAAACTTCAAGGAATGAGTGATTATACAGAATATGTTAAAAAATATAATGAATTATATGATTCATATTTAACATATATAAATCATGATTTAGCTATTGCAGGCCTTTTTGCGTCTTTCCCAGCATTTTATTATTTTATTCATCATACATTAACAAGTTTGATGAAATATTATATTATCAATCAATTGCCTGTTAAAACAGGAGTAAACGAAAGATGTTATAAAGCCTCTTTAAATAATAAAGGAGTACATTATTATAAAGATTATTTTAAATTAATGTGGCCTTATCTTATTGGATTTATTGCAATTTTCTATGGAAGTTATTTGCTTTTATTCTATTTGGGAAATGTTGATAATTTATTTATTTTAATTTCATCATCTATTATGATTTCAATGTTTATTTTAATTCCATTTTTACCACTAGTGTTGAATTTAAATATGTATAAAGTAAAAGATGTAATGCCAATATATGTAAAAGAATATAATGAAGTACTAATGAATGAACTTCAAAAAAATAAACAATTTGAAGAATTCTTAAAGCAAAACGAAGAACAAGCTAAAAAATATCAAGAAACTATAGAAAAAATAAATAAATCTTTAAATGAAGAAGATAAAGAAAATAATGATTCTAAGGATGATGATAAATAATTATGAAACAATTTATTGGCAAAGTATTTACTTTGATTGGTGGGCTTGGGCTTGTAGTGTTAAGTTTAATTGCTGCTGGATTCATACTTTATGATTTTATTGGATTTAAACTTTCAGTTTTAACTGAAACTGTTTATTTTGAAGGATGGATTGCATTACTATCAACGGTATTTTTTATTGTAAGTTATTTTTTTATTGCATTCATTGGATTAAAAAATATTTCAATTAATAGATCAAATAAAAAACCTTTAATTGGAATTATAATAATTTTATTTTTATACATCTTTTATATTATTTATATAATGCTTGTAATTAATGATTTCGCAGATCGAGGAGTGTTTATAAATACTTTTATTCTTAACATTATATTTGGAATAATATTTATATTTGGAATTATTATTGATTTAAATAACTAGAACTTCAAAAAATGAAGTTCTTTTTATTTTTCTCTTTACAAGAAAATTAATTTAGAGTATTATATATTTACTTTTGAAATATTTTTTGTGCTAATTTATTTTTATTTAATTTATTTAATTTTATTTTGTAAAAATTGAAAATTAAAATTTTATAAAAAAATTAAAAAATGGTTGAAAAATATTTTAAATGTGATAAAATATTAAAGCTGTTGTTCGCAAATGTGAATAACTACAAAGAGATCTTTGAAAACTAGATAGATGTACAACAATAAACGTCAATAAATTTA
>CAVKAB010000050.1:0-7848 GCA_963653985.1 Bacteroidaceae bacterium | reverse complement strand
TTATAGTAAAGTCTTGATAATTATAAAAAAATGACTTTACTAAAATAATTCACGATAAAATAATTATATTATTAGCAATCTTAAATATTA
The DNA here is from genome assembly GCA_963653985.1 of Bacteroidaceae bacterium. GTDB lineage: Bacteria > Bacillota_I > Bacilli_A > RFN20 > CAG-826 > Onthovivens. The sequence continues at coordinate 7,758 of CAVKAB010000050.1, read as the reverse complement.
AGTGCTAAAATATAGGCATGATTGATAAATTAATTGTAGTAAGTTTATTAACATTTCTAATTGGTACTAAAAATGAAAATAGTAATTATAAATTAGATAAAGATATTAATGATTTTGATTCATTTGGATCAACAATTTTTAAGTCTAGAAATTTATCATTCCAATCATTAATTAAAGAGAATTTTGATAATTCTTATTTAATTGATGAATCTAAAAATGAAAAAGATTATAAAATTAATGAAGATAATTTTAAATTATCATCCATTAATTCTAATGATTATAAAGAAGACTATTTAAATGATTTATCAATTCTTGAATCTAAAGAATCAATTGATTTTTCAAAACTTCCTTCATTAATCAATGATGATATGGATAATTCTACTTCTGATTATGTTATCCCTACTAATTATGAATTCAAAAATGATTTAACAGAATATAACGCTGAAGAATTGTATTCATATAAAGAAGCATCATTTATTTCAGATACTGTTTTTGATACTTTAAATAATAAAAATTATTCTTTTATTGATAATAACCCTAAAAAATCTATTAAAAATAAATTAAATACTACTGATTTTTCAATTTCTTTTGATAATTTCTTTAAATAGACTTTATTTTAAGAATATAACTTATTAAAATTAACTTATGAAAATTAATAAATTATTTAAATATATATTTCTTTTAACTCCTATTTTGCTTACAAGTTGTGCAAAAGAAGGAGAAATTTCAAGTAACATCTATAAGGATTTAGACGCTAGAAAGATGTTATTTTTTAATCTTGAAAATATTAAACGTAATGAAGAAGATAAAATATCTAACTACACAAATAAAATAACTTATAAATATACAAGTGGAGAAGAAACTGCTTCAAAAACATATCGTAGTGAATCTAATATCTATTCTAATTATTTAGAAAGTACTGGAATTGCAATTTTAAGTGATAAAAGTACAATTACTAATAATTATAAACACGCTATTAGAGATGATTATTTATATTCATATTCTTTGGAAAATGGAGAACTTGAAACATCAAAATCTATGTTAAAAGGAAGTGAACAAGATAGTTACAATCTTGTTAATTCAACTTATTTAAAATATGATTTCTTATCAAATGTTCAAAAAAGTTCAGTAGATCTTGTAGAATCAATCCTTCTTTTACCAGATTCTTCTTTTAATAATCTTAATTTTTTAGATTCATCTTCTTCAAATGATTCAATTACGTTTGAAATAAAAGACGATAATAAATATGAATATACTTTGTTAAGAAAATCTAAAAGTAAAGTTAACGAAATTAATTATGAATTAAATTTATCCATACTTTCTAAAATGTATTTAAACGATAATAAAATGTATAGTTATACGATTAATTATAATTATTCTTTAATTAAAGGATCAAGTGATGATAATGGTAAAGATGGTGCAAGTAATGAGATTAATGATGATGTAACTTTCTCATTAGAATTAAGTGGAAATTCAAAGTATGAACGAAAAGACGCTAAAGATAGTCAATTTGAATTTATAAACCTTGTTAATTCTAATTAATAAATTATTAAAAAAATGGTAGAATATTAAATATGGAAGATAATTTTAACGAATTAAAAGAATATATTAAAAAATTAGAACAATTTACCCTCCCTGAATATAATGAAATATCTAATATTCCATTATATATGGAACAAGTAATTGGATATATTCAAGAAGTTTTAGCTCCTTTATCAAAAGGAGAAGAAGTCTCTACTTTAATTACCCCTTTTATGGTTAATAATTACGTAAAAGCTAAGATTGTAGATGCACCTGTTAATAAAAAATATAACCGTAATCATATTGCGTATTTACTTGCAATTTCTTTACTTAAAAAGAGTGCTTCAATGAAAGATATTGCAACTTTAATAGAATTTGATAAGTTTTTAAGTGAAGATAAACAAAAACTTTATGAAACATTTAAAGGAATGCAAGATGAAATCATTAAAAATGAAGCAAGAAAAGTTAAATTAAAACTTGAAGCATTAGAAAAATCTAATAAGAAAAAACAAGATAAAATGGAAGAAAATGCTGATTTATGTTATGTTGCTTTACGACTTTATATTGAAAGTGAAGTAACAAAATATATTGCAGATTCAATTATTGATAAGGTTTCAAAAGATGTTTTACCAAGTGACGCTTTTAATAGCGATAAAAAAGTAAACCGTCTTGAAAATAAAAAAGAATCAAGAGAAGCTGACAAACTCTCTTCAAGAAGAAAGAAATAGGAGATTTTAAAAAATGAAAGTTTTAGTAACTGGTGGTCTTGGATTTATTGGATCACACACTGTCGTTAGTTTAATTGAAAATGGAATGGATGTTGTAATTGTTGATAATTTATACAACTCTAAAAAAGTAGTTTTAGAAAGACTTGAAGAAATTACTGGTAAGAAAATTCCTTGCTATATCCAAGATGTTCAAGATGAAGAAAAATTAGAAGAAATCTTTAAAAAAGAAAATCCAGATTCAATTATTCATTTTGCAGGTTATAAAGCAGTTGGTGAAAGCTGTAAAAAACCATTAATGTATTATAAAAATAACTTAGATTCAACTTTTGCATTACTAAAAATGATGGAAAAATATCCAACATGTAAGAATTTTGTTTTCTCAAGCAGTGCAACAGTTTATGGAAATCCAAAACATGTTCCAATGGTTGAAACAGATGAAGTTCAAAGTGCAACTTCTCCATATGGTGAAACTAAAGTTATGATTGAAAGAATTTTAAGTGATTTTGCAGTTGTTCATCCAGAATTTAACTTTGCATTACTTAGATATTTTAATCCAATTGGTGCTCATAAATCAGGTTTACTTGGTGAAGATCCAAATGGAATTCCAAACAATTTATTACCATATATTGCAAAAGTTGCAACTGGTGAATTAAAAGAAGTTAATGTTTTTGGTAATGATTATGATACAGTTGATGGAACTGGTGTTAGAGATTATGTTCACGTTTGTGATTTAGCAAAAGGACATGTTTTAGCATTAAAGAAACTTTCTACTGATCCAGGACTTGTTGTTTATAATTTAGGAACAGGTAAAGGAACTTCAGTTTTAGAAATGATTAAATTCTATGAAGAAGCAAGTGGAGTTAAAATTCCTTATGTAATTAAACCTCGTAGAGCTGGTGATATTGCTACATCATTTGCAAATTGTGATAAAGCTAGAAATGAATTAGGCTTTAAATGTGATTATAGTGTTTTAGATGCTTGTAAAGATGGATATCATTTCCAAGTAGAAGAAACAAAACGTAAAAAAGAAGGGAAATAATTATAATGGGTGTTAATTACACCCATTTATTTTACCCAGTAGACAAGCGGTAAAGTCATAAGTCTCTGAAACTTACATACATTGGTTCGAATCCAATCTGGGTAGCCAATATAAAATTAATGCGATTAATATCGCATTTTTTTATGAACTTCAAAAAGTTCATAAAAAATTGAAGAGTTCACAAAAGTTCATAGAAGTTCATAAGAGTTCACAAAAGTTCATAAAAATTTTGAAAGTTCATAAAAGTTTTAATATAATATAAAAAAGAGGTACTAGTATGCTTGAAAAAAATCCATTTAACATAACTTTTGGAAAAGAACCAGAGGAATTTATTTCTAGAAAAGTTGAATTAGAAGAAATTTATAATTCATTATCTTTAAATTTATCTAATAATGAAATTTTTATTATTTCGGGGATAAGAGGTTGTGGTAAAACTGTCGCAATGACTTCAGTAAGCGATTTTTATAAAAACCAAAATGAATGGATTGTAGTTGATTTAAATTCTGAATATGATTTATTGAATCAACTTGCAAGTAATATTATTGATGCTGGCAAATTAAGAAAACTCTTTATAAAAGCAGAATTTAATTTTTCATTTCAAGGCTTTGGTATTTCTTTAAAAGGGGATGTTCCAATTTTAAATGTATCCACATTATTAAAGAAAATTTTTGAATACTTAAAGAAGAAAAATATAAAAGTTTTAATTACAATTGATGAAATTGTATCTAATCAATACACAAGAATTTTTGCACACGAATTTCAATCTTTTTTAAGAGAAAATTTTAATGTTTATTTATTAATGACTGGATTATACGATAATGTTGCTTCATTTACTAAAGAAAAAAGCTTAACATTTCTTTATCGAGCACCAAAAATTTATTTAAAAGAATTAAATTTAATGTCGATTGCAAATTCTTATAAAAAGATTTTTTCTTTAACTCAAGAAAAGAGTATCGAACTTGCTAAATTTACTAAAGGTTATGCTTATGGATATCAATTACTTGGAGATATTTTATTTACAAGCAAAGATTACAATCTAACAGAATCAAATATTGAAAAATTTGATGAAACAATTTATGAAAGAGCATATTCAATAATCATTAGTGAGTTAACTCCTAAAGAAAAAGAAATTTTATTTGTGTCTCTAGAAAATAATTCTAATGAATTCATTATCAATAAATTAAAGATATCTAAATCTCAATTATCAAATTATAAAAATGTATTGAATAAGAAAGGAATTATTGAAAAAGACTCAAGTTCAATTATCTTTAAACTTCCAAGATTTAAAGAATGCTTAGATTTTTATAAAATAGTAAATGATATTGATTAAATAAACATTTTATTCTTTTTGTGTTGTTCATTCATCTTTCTTTTTAAATCATAATATTGATGTATTTAGGAGGAAATGAAAAATGAATACAGATAAAATTTATGCAGAATCAATTGCAAATGAATATTCTAAAAAGGATGATCCAAAAGTAGTAAGACTTAAAAAATTAGATAACAAAGTTAAATTATTCCCTACTATTTTTGTATATGCTTTTGGAATTATTTCTACTTTAATTTTAGGATTAGGAATGTGCTTATCTTTAAAAGTAATTGGGAATACTGAAACTTTATTTATTTTAGGAATTGTTTTAGGAATAGTAGGAATCTTACTTATTGCAATTAATTATCCAATTTATTTAAAATTATTAAAAAAGAATAAAGAAAAATACGCAAGTGATATAATTAAACTTGCAAAAGAAATTACTAGCGAGAATTAAGAATGAATAAACACGAATCAAAATATGAATTTTCAAAATCTTTAATGGAAGAAGCTTTGCTTAAGCTTCTTGAAACTAAAGATTTTGAATATATAACTATTAAAGAATTAACAAAACTTGCAGGAGTTAATAGATCTACTTTTTATCTCCATTATTCATCTTTAAATGAATTACTTGAAGAAACCACTGAAGATATTAATAAAGATTTTTACTCATATTTTGATAATAAAGTTATTGATTTTAAAGATAATAAAGAAAGTGTAGAATTACTTTCAAGAGAATATTTAAAACCATATTTAGAATTCATACTTAATAATCAAAAGATATTTAAATTATATTTTGAAAAAGCGAATATTTTAAATTCTAAATCTAATTTAGATTTCATAGAAAAGAATTATTTTATACCTTTAATGGATTTACATAATATTGATGATAATTTAAAACCATATTTAATTACTTTTTATATTAATTCTATTATTTCAATAATTAAAAAATGGTTAGAAAATAATTGTAATATTGAAATTGATGAATTATTAAATATTATTTATTATTCATTCTCTACTGGAAGTTATTTTAAAAAATATATTAAAGAATAAAAAAATACACGATATTATTCGTGTATTTTTCGTTTATAGTAACCAAATATATGAAATTCCTGGAATTAAAATATAAATAAATATTGATGCAATTACAAGAAAATAGAATAAGATTCTAATTTTACATTCACTATATGCAAGTAAAGATGCATTTTGAAGTTTTGTGTATCTTCTATTTTTAATAATTTCAAATCCCATGATTAATACCATAAGTAACGTAAAGACATTAACATAAGTCAAAAGTGAATATGTATTTGCAAATCCAACTGTTGAAAGTCCAAGAAGAATTGCACTAATTGCACTAAAAAATCCTGTGCCAATCATTCCCATTGAATCATCCCTATTGAATGATTGATTATAGAATGCAAGAATTAACCAACTTGCAACTGCAATAATGTTTAAAAAAGAATTAATATAGGACATAAATCCTTGCTTATTAGCACGTACTATAACTTCGATTTGAGTTTTAATAATTTCTTCATTGTAAGTTGAAGAAGAAGTATCAACGTCTAATTCTTTATAATAATTAAGTTTAATGTTAAAGTTTTTAATTTCGCTAGTTTCTTTAATTAATCTATACCCATTAGTGATATTAAAATAAGTTGAGAATCCACTAGATTCACTATTTGCAATATATCTAATATAATCACTACTTCTTGTAGGTTGAATATAAATTTTAAATTGAGCACTATCTAAAGGGTAACGTGGAGAATCAAAAGTTTTATTAATAACACAATCAAAATGTAATTTTTGAGAATATCTATAACTTGAAGAAACTTTATCAAAATAAGCAGTACCTTTATTTTGATATTCTAATGAATCTGGAGTAATTTTCCCATTTCCAATTCTAAATTCATCATTTTTATCACTAAAAACATTTGATGATTTTTCTCCAGGATAGGCTTTAATCATTTCAAGATATAAAGTAGAAACTGAAGTAGGTTTATTATCTTTACTCATATGAGTTAATTCATCAAAATTAAATTGTAAAATATCAGGAATATTATCTTTATATTCTAAATATCCAGTGCCTTCACTATCAAAACAATAATTATCACTTAAAAAATCTTCATTAGTATAGAAATTATCCTTATTAAATTCTATACCTTTAGAATTTTCATAATACATCTTAAAGAAATCTATTTGATCAAAATCAAAATTAGTAACTAATGTAGCATTATAAGAAGAATTAGAAGAAGAAATATTATTTATACTTTCAAGTACTACACTTACTTTTGTATCAACATGTAAGTTAGGGTTTTCTTTATCTTCTTTTAATAAATTATCTTCAATTTCCTTTTGAGCTTTAGATAAGGTATCTCCTTCTTTATAAGTATTTAAGGTTTCATTAACATTAATAACATTACTCGTAAAAGCGTATCCAAGAATTAAGGCAAAAGGAAGCATTAATAAAGAAAGATTAATAACTAATTTTTTCTTCATTTTTTTAGATAATAAAGAATAATTTTTTTTAATTAAATTCTTATTCTTTTTACGTTCTATTTCATTAACGTAATCTCCTTGAGCAATTTTAATTTTTAATTCATCTACCTTTAAATGTTCATCATGAGGTAATTCTTGATTATCATCTTTTAAAGTATTGATATCTAAAAAGAAAATATTAGATATTGATTCAATTAATTTATCATTAATTTGAATATCCTCATTATTTTTAATTTTTACTAATTCATCTTTATTATCTTTTAAAATATCTTCTAAATAGAGATGATATTTAGAAAATAAATAATTATCTAGATGGATTATTTTTTCATTTATCTTTTCCATAACTTAATTCCTTCTTTTAAAATTCTAATTTATCGCATATTTATTATCAATATTTTAATTAATATCTTTTAAGTTACTTAATTAAAAGAGATTTTTTGTAAATTTATTTTTGGGAATTTTTGGATTTAGAAATTTTACTGGATGAAAATTCCAAATTTATCCGAATTAAAATTCCAAATTTATCCGAATGAAAAGTCCAAATTTATCCGAATGAAGAAATTACAAATGTAGCATTATCACCATTTTTCTAGAAGAATATGTTTTTATGAGGAATAATTTAACTTTAAAATATTGATTTAAAAATAAGACTTATATAAAATGAA
>CAVKAB010000049.1:0-7949 GCA_963653985.1 Bacteroidaceae bacterium | reverse complement strand
GTATTAACAGTTAGATTAAATAAAGCAATTATAGTTAAAAATATTTTCATAAGCTTTCTCCTTTTTCTAATAATATCTAAAAATAACTATAACTTCAAGAGTTTATTTGTAACTTTATTTATACAAAAATTGATTTTTGTATAATTTATTTAATCATAAATCCATGTAATATTACTTAACATCTTTTCAAACGTAGATTTTAATTCTTTAACTTCTTTTATATAATTTTCAGATAATTCTTTATATCCTCGATAATGGATTCTATTCGATCCTTTATAATATATAAAAACATCATTATTCTCTTTGGATACTAAAAATAATCACTTTTTTCACCATAATTAAAATCAAATGAGTAATAACCTACTTGTTCAAACCCTTCCGCACCATATTGATTATTATATTTTTCATTACTTTGAGCAATATCTTTATAAATATCAAATACTTTATCCGCTAATTCTTTATTAGCGTCTTTCTTTAAATATTTAAATCTATGTCCTTCAATTTCTGCGTATGCTTTATAAGTTAAAAAATAAGAATCATATTCTTTTTTATCTACTTTTATTCCACAACTTGTTAATAGAAATAAGTATTTATTATAAAAACTAATTTATTATTCTTCATAAAATACCTCTTTTTCTTTATACTAACAAATTAAATCTATCTAATCAATTACAATTATAATCATTATTTTTAAAATATATCTTTAATTATTTTTAATTTAATATATAATGAAATTGATGGAAAGTTATTAATTATTCTTGAGGCACTTAGTGACCTCGTAAAAATCATTTACAACTTTGATTGTTTATATATGATCTTTCCATCATTTTTTGTATTTAAAATGCTAGGTTTTCATTTCCTAGCATTTTAATTTATATTAATGACACCATATAATAAGGAAGGTAAATTATATCCTTTTCAATTTTTATATCTCCATCATGTAAAACATATTGTACTCCAATTTTAGAACTATATGTTTCTTTAAATTTCTTTAATGATTTGATTGAACTTGAATCAGAAGATTTAACCTCAACAGGAATAACTTTATTGTTTCTTCTAATCAAAAAATCAATTTCCATTGTAGTTGCTTTTTTAATTTTATCAACCTTTTTAAAATAATATACTTTTTGATCTTTAACTCTTAAAGATTGAGCTACAACATTTTCAACAATCATACCTTCATTAACATGTAATTTATCAAATAATATTGCTTTATATAATTCATTTTCAAGATATGATTTATTTTTATATGCTAGAGATACAAGTAATCCAGTATCCATCATATAGCATTTAAACGAAGGATCAATAATAGATAAGTTAAATGCAACTGATGGATCATTTACGTTTTCTACTATATTTAAAATCATTGCTTCATCAAGCCAAACAAACGGATCTTTATATTCTCTCATTCTAGCATTTGGATCAATATTTATTAGATTAAATCTTTTATCATGTTTAGAAAGTTCTGAAGGAATATGCCAAAAAATATTTTTAACATATTCTGGATATTCTTCTTTTTGGACATTCATATCTTCTTCATATAAATTTAAAATAGTTTGTTTTACGAAATCTACTTCTCCAAAATCTTTAGTTTTTAAATATTTATATACTGCCTGAGGCATACCGCCTACCAACATATATTCTCTAAAAGAGTACATGATTTTTCGATGAATATTTCCTAAAGGCTTTTTCTTTTTAAAATGTTCTTTTATAACTTCATAAGTGATATTATCATTCATTGCTAAAAGAAATTCCTCAAAATCAAGTGGTAAAACTTCTAATTGATATTCTTCAGAAGGAATTAAAATATTTTTGGATTTTTTCTTAATAGAGGCTAAAGATCCAGTTTCAATATAATGATATCTTTTATCTTCAAGTAAAGTCTTTAAAGCTTGCCTTGCTTCAGGAAATAATTGTATTTCATCTAAAATAATTAAAGATTCGTTCTTGTATAATCTAGTTTTGTAATAAACTTGCAATTTATTGAATAAACTATCCAAATCATCAAGCGAATTAATAAACAAATCTTTTATTTCATCAGGTGCTTTATCAAATCTTATTTCAATAAAACTTTTATATTCATTTCTTCCAATTTTTCTAGCAAGTGTAGATTTTCCAACTCTTCGAGCACCTTTTAAAAATAAAGCATAATCTGGTGCTTTTGTATTTTTCCAAATTACCATTTCTTGATAAATTTTTCTTTCAAATTCTACATCTAATTCTTCCATAATTAAAACCAATAAAATATTTTCTTTTAATTTATTTTATCACGTATGCGAGGGGTTTTTAAACAATTATTTTCACATTTGCGAGAATATTTTTACTAACAATTTTCACATTTGCGAGAATTAACATTTTAGTTAATTTTAAAATAAACGATATTTATCATATTTTCTTATTCTTTATTTCTATTTGTAATTTTAAGTTAATTTATTAAATGATGGTAAATGATAAAATGGAAAGTTTGCCGAGTTATCAATCGCAAGTTTGCCGGAAAAATAATCGCAAGTTTGCCGAGTTATTAATCGAAAGTTTGGCAAAATTATTCAAGCGCTTTCTTTAAACCTTCGATGGAATGATATCCTTTAGCTTTTGAATCATTTAACAACTTTCTTCCTTCTTCAATTGCTTCAATTGTAGTTTCATTAAATTCTTCTGATTCAAAATCAAAAGGTATTCCATTTTCATTAATTACTTTCTTTAAGAAAATATTAATTGCAGTATTCATATCTAATCCAAGTTCATTAAATATTGCTTCTGCTTTTTCTTTTACATCTTTATCTACTTTTGCATTAAAATCAATTCTCATAATAATCTCCATTAGCTTCCTATATTTTATAATTTATTTAAGAATAAAAAAATGGAGATTTCTCTCCATTTTTAGTTATTTTTCTTCAATATGTAAGAACTCTCTAGTTCTTTCTTCTTTTGGGTTTGTAAATACTTCTTTAGTATCTCCAAATTCTACAACATGTCCTTTTTCCATAAACATTACTTTATTAGAAACATTCTTAACAAATCTCATTTCATGACTGACAACAATCATTGTCATTCCTTCTTCTGCTAATTTTCTCATAACATCTAAGACTTCATTAACCATTTCTGGATCTAAAGCTGATGTTGGTTCATCAAATAAAATAATATCTGGATCCATACATAATGCACGAGCGATAGCAACACGTTGTTTTTGACCACCTGATAAAGAATCAATTCGATAATTCATTCTATCTTGCATATTAACACTAGTTAAATGCTTAATAGCGATTTCTTTTGCTTCTTCATAACTTCTTTTTAAGACTTTTCTTTGAGCAAGAATACAATTTTCTAATACATTCATATTATTAAATAAATTGAATGATTGGAAAACCATAACTACTTTAGTTCTCATTTCATTAATTTCTTTATTGGAAATCTTACTAGATGGATTTTCTTTAACCGCTTTTTCATAAGCTTCTTTATCAAAGTAATCAACCTTTTTAACAGGATTTGCTCTTACTTCTTTAAATTCTTTTTTAGCAACTTTAACTTCTTCTTTTAAAGTTTTTCTTTCTTCTTTAGTGATATTTTCAAGTAATTTATTTTGATAAATTGCTAAATTATCTTCAGTTCTTACAAGTTCTTCTTCATATTTAGCTTTTGCTTCTCTATATTTTGAATAATCTACAAAGTCATCTTTGCATTTATGGATTTCAAAGTATGGATTATTAGCGTAAGTTAATGTTCCTCTTGTAGGAGTTTCAAGTAAGTTTAAACATCTTAAGAATGTTGATTTGCCACTTCCTGATGGTCCAATAATTGCAATAACATCACCTTTATAAACATCAAGTGAAATATCCTTTAAAATTCTAGAAGTACCAAAGAATTTAGCAAGGTTATCAACTTTTAATAATAATTCTGCCATATTACATTAATTCTCCTTTTCTAAAATGTTTAAATGGATTTAAACTTGTTTTCTTTCCACTTAATTTATTATTAATTAATCTAACAATGAATGTTGCAATTAAAGTTAAAAGTAAATAAATAACTGCAATAATAATATAACCTTCTACTTTGAAGTAGTTTCTATTAGTAGCAATACTAACAGATGCATAAAGTTCAGTTAATCCAATAACATTTAAAACTGATGAGTCTTTAACGTTAACAATATATTCATTTAAGATGGTAGGTAAAGCATTTCTTAAAGTTTGAGGCATAATAACAAATACTAATGTTTTAAAATATCCCATACCTAAACTTCTTGCACCTTCTTCTTGACCTTTTTCGATGCCGTTTAATCCTGCTCTTATAATTTCTGACATATAAGCACCAGTATTAATAACGATAACGATAATACCACAAAGGAAATATCCATTAAAAATCCAAACATTTTGAAGATCAGTCCAATTAATTCCCATTGCACTTCCTCCAAAGAAGAAAATCATCGCTTGAACCATCATTGGAGTTCCTCTAAAGATATTAACATAGATTGTAGAAATTGTTTTACCAAATCCTTTTAACCATTTGATTGCAGTTGCGTCACTTTCTTTAATTTCTAAATTTCTAAGTAACGCTACAAAAATACCAATAATTAATCCAACAAATGTACCAACAATTGCAAGGATTAAAGTTGAAGCGATGCCGTTTAAGAATGTTTGCCAATAATTAGATAATAAAGATAATATTTTATCCCAACTACTCATGATTAATTACTTCCATTAACAATTGATGTAGCAACTGGAAGTTCTGCAGTCATTGCATCAGCTGTATTATTTTGAACTGCTAAAGCACATGTTGAGAATGTATCCATAGCACTTAAATGTGTAACACCAAATTGAGAAACCCAATTTTCAATAACATCATCTGTAACAGTTGAAACTTGAGAAACAATTTTAGCACCAGCGAATTCAGTTAATGATGTTGCATTAGCGAATTTTGAATCTTCTCTAACAACTAAAACTAATTCACTTCTATAGTATTCATTTGTAAAATCAATAGATTGTCTTCTTTCTTCAGTATCTGTCATACCTGCAATAACTAAATCAATAGTATCTGAATTTAATGCAGGAATTAAAGCTTCCCAATCAAGTTTAACAACTTCTAAATTACATCCTAATGTTGATGCTAAATATTTTCCAACTTGGATATCATATCCATCAGCGTAGAATGATGTACCTTTAATTGGATAGTTATAATCATTTTTTGAAGTATCAGTCCAGTTGAATGGTGCATAATCACATTCAAGACCAATTCTAATTGTTTCAGTATAAGTTGTAGGAACAGTATATGTTAATGTTGAACTTGTATAAATTTCATTTGATCTAGCAGTAGCTTCTGTCATTAAAGTATTTCTTGTATCACTAGATAAGCTTTCTAAAGCTTCATTAACTCTATTTAATAAATCTGAATTACCTTTTTTAACTCCAATAGAAACTCCTAAATCTTTAGCGCTATCTCCTAAAATAGTTTGGTCGAATCTAACAATTTTTAATTTTGATGATGTTGATCCTCCACATGATGTAAGTGATAAAACACTTGTTAATGCTAAAACTGATGTTAAAAATAAATTTCTTCTCATATTAATTACCTCCATAATTTATTTTTATTGATGGTAATAAAAAAGCGTCTTTCGACGCCCATATACATTTTGTGGAAAAATATGTACATAGCGCCTCTACATATAATGTAGGAGTATTATAGGTATTTCCTATAATCCCACGTTACTCACTATGCCTAGTGATACGTTCGGCGATGATTACCTTTCATTCACTTCTTAAGATGCCTCCTCCATGAATTACTCATCTACATCGCTACCTCTATCTTTTTTATATGTCAATATAATAATATGATTTCAAAAATATTCAAGACTTATTTTTATATTTTTTAAAAATAATTTATGAAAGCGCTTTCAAAGATAAATTATACATTTACATCAATTAAAATTAAGATAGTATAAAGAAATAAGTAAAAAGACAATAAAAGTTTGAAATACACACTTTAAAGTTATTAAATATAACTTATATTTATTTTAAGAGGTATATATGAGAGAAGTAATCATTTCAAAAGAAGAAATCGAATCAATTTGCACAAGACTTGGTAAAGAATTAAAAGAAAAATTTAAAGATTCTAAAAATGTTCCAGTCTTTATTGGAGTATTAAAAGGTGCAATGCCATTTATGATTGATTTATTAAAGCATTGTGACTTTGAACTTGAAGAAGATTTTATTCAAGTATCTTCCTATGATGGAACTGCATCTACTGGAGTTATCCATTTAAAGAAAGATGTTTCAAGTGATATTAAAAATAGAGATGTAGTTATTATTGAAGATATTATTGATACAGGATTAACATTATCTTATTTAAAACAATATTTAAAAATTAAATATCAACCAGCAAGTATTACATTATGTACTTTAATTGATAAAAAACCATTAAGAAAAGTAGATTTAGAAGCAGATTTAGTAGGTGTTACTTTAAAAGAAAATAAATTCTTAGTAGGATATGGACTTGATTACTATGAACTCGCTCGTAACATTGATTATGTCTTTACACCATCTAAAGATGATTTAAAGAAATGGGATAAAATCATTAAAGAAGAAAAAGAATCATTAAAAGATTAATTATTAAAGGAAGTTTAAAACTTCCTTTTTTTAATATAAAATGAGGCCGTAAATTACGACCTCATATCATTATTAATTAATCTTTTAAACATCCAATTGGAATAATATATACTCCATCTGGTCTTTTATATCCATATGCTGTACCAGTAATAACAATTTTTAAATCTGGCATCCTAATCTTTATTTGTTTACTCTCTTCATTATGTTTTTTAATTAATGCTTCTAATTCTAAAAGATGATTAGCACCTTCTTCTACTTGACTTCCTCCAAGTTTGAATTCAATTAATGCATACCTTCCATCATCTAAATGTAAAACTGCATCAGCTTCTAAACCTGTTTTATCGTGGTAATATGATAATGAACCACCATATGCTTGAGAATATACTCTTAAATCTCTTATACATAAAGTTTCAAAAATAAAACCGAATGATAATAAATCAGTAGCGTAATATTTAGGGGATGCGCCTAATGCAGCAACAGCAATAGATGGATCAACAAATTCTCTTTTTCTTCCAGTTCTAATTGCAGCTTTTGATCTTATAGCAGGACTCCAACCATTTAAATCTTCCACTATATAAAGTCTTTCTAAAACATCGATGTAATCTTCTAAAGTATTATTTGACATTGAATTAGTCGAATTAACATCATCAATAATATTAACTTTTTTTGCTAATGTAGAAATGTTTCTAGCATAACTTTTCAAAAGTGCTTTCATTGTTTCAGAATTTCTATTTATTTCATCTATTTGAAACATATCTCTTGTATAGATTTGTTCATAATAATCTTTTGCAACTATCAATTGCGCTTCTTCATCTTCGTTTAATATACTTTCAGGCCAGCCACCTCTACATGCAGCAAAAATTAATTTTTCAATAGTTAAATCGGAATGACATCCTTTTTCTAAATTTTCTTCTCCATCAAATAACTTTATTAAAGAAACTTGTCCATTTGATTCTAACGATTCATATAAACTCATTGGATACATTTTTAAAGTAGATATTCTTCCAGTTCCAGTATGACTTGTTTTTACTTTTTTTGAAGTTGAACCAGTAAGTATAAATAACCCCTTTTTATGTGTATCATCACAATATCCTCTAACAGCATCCCAAATATTAGGTGCATCTTGCCATTCATCAATCAATCGTGGATTTTCACCTTCTAATAAGGCTGCTGGATTAATTTTAGCAGTCGCAATTAAGCCTTCTTTATTTGGATCTTTTTGTAGATATATTTTACTTTTTGCACGTTGTTCAGCGGTTTTTGTTTTTCCACACCATTTTGGACCAACAATATTTGTTGCACCAAATGCTCTTAAATTTAAATCAAGTCTTTTATCAATGATTCTTTTATAAT
>CAVKAB010000048.1:0-7959 GCA_963653985.1 Bacteroidaceae bacterium | reverse complement strand
CATAATATCTGCGTAAATTTAAATAATATTTATTATCTTTATTATCAAATAAATAGATGAATATTTTTTCTAAAGAATCATTTAAAAATAAGAACGCGAAAAAATGGAAAAGTAAAAAATTCAAACTTATCGTTTTTTGAAATGAAGTTAATAAGATTGTTATAAAAAATACTAATCCTACCATAATTATTTTAGATACTTCTTCAATTCGTAAAATATCATAGGTGTTTTTAGTGATTTTATCGTAATCATTGATATTAAAATTTCTATTATTTTTTAAAGAATTTTCAAGATCAATTAATTCTATCTTCTTCTTTTTCTTTAAATTATTAAACAAATAGTTAATAATCAATTTAATAACTAAAATAATTAATATAACAATTAAATTTAAATAAGAATTAATGCCTAAAATAAAACATCCCGATAAAAAAGTCATAATTGAGTTAACAATATTAATATTTCTTGTAAAATAATTTACCTTATAATTTGTTAAATCAATATAGGTTTTATATCGATCATTTTTACGGTTTTCTAATATTTTTTTAATATTTTTATCAATTTTATACATTAAATTAATTAAAGAATTTTCTATAAATAAATTAAAAAGTAAATAAGTTAGAAAAATTATTAAAGGAATTAAAAAATTATTATTTGATTTAACAAAATATAAAGACGTTAAAAATAAAGCATGGGAAACTATTATTAATAAGCTAAAAATAACATTATAAATAGATTCTTTTTTATAAATTTTTATATTAAATTTCTTCTTTAAATAACTTTTTGTAGTTAATATTTGACCATTCCATTTATTAATAAATTCTTTTTTTGAATATTTAATTTTTCCATATTCAGGATCATATATAATTATGGAATTATTTTTTATTTTTTTAGCATAAACCATATGTAATTTATTATTATCTTCCATAACTATTAACGAATATTTTGGTTTTTCTTTAAATAATTTTTCCTTTTTTTGATAATTAAATCCTTCTAATATAACATTTTCTTTTTTTGCAATATCTATAATATTTTTTAAAGATAGTGAATAATCTTTTTCAAATTCTCTATAAAATAAATAATTTTTGTCTTTATGGATATCTGCTAAAAGCATCTTTAATGCAGTAAATCCACAATCTTTATCACCAATTTGTTTTACATAATACATAAACTTACTCCTTTATATATCAAGAAGTAAGTAAATTTAAATTTTATCCAATAAAAAAAACGCCCAATTTAATTGGACGTAATTTTTATCTATATTTTTTTCTAGCGTTTTCACTCTTTAATTTTCTTTTTAAAGACTTTTTAAGAAAACATTCTCTTTTACGACATTCTTGGATAGTTCCAGCTTTGTTAACTTGTCTTTTGAATCTTCTTAAAGCTTCATCTAAAGTTTCGCCTTCTCTTACTACGACTTTTGACATATCTACCTTCACCTCCTCTTTAGTCCTTTAATATTATATAGATTTTCTTTTATAAAAACTAGAATTATTTCATTAATTTAACGCCACTACTTGTACCAATACGTGTAGCACCAGCTTCAACCATTTCAAGTAACTCTTCATGGCTTCTAACTCCACCAGCTGCTTTAACACCCATTTCTTTACCAACAGTAGCTCTCATTAATTTAACATCTTCAACTTTTGCTCCCCATTTTGAGAAACCAGTTGATGTTTTAACAAAATCAGCATTTGCTTCTTTAGCAAGTTTACATACTCTAACTTTTTCTTCATCAGTTAATAAGCAACATTCAATGATTACTTTTAAAATATGATTTCCACATGCTTCTTTGATTTTAGCAATTTCATTTTTTACATATTCATCTTTATGATCTTTTAATGCACCAACATTAATAACCATATCAATTTCATCTGCACCTTTTTCAATTGCATCTTTTGTTTCAAAAACTTTAACTTCAGTTGTATTCATTCCTAAAGGAAATCCAATAACTGTACAAACTTTTACATCACTACCTTCTAATTCTTTTTTTGATAAAGAAATATAAGCAGGATTTACACAAACTGACATGAAATTCCATTCTTTTGCTTCTTTGCAAAGAGCTTTAATTTCTTCTTCAGTTGCATCTTGTTTTAAATTTGTATTATCAATGAGTTTATTATAATTTAATTCCATTTTATTCAACCTATATTTATTCTTTAATTAACTATTTTCCGTTTTTAACGTTTAAAACTTTCTTACCATCGTAATAGCCGCAATGTTTACAAACTGTATGTGCTTTAATTAATTCACCACAATTTGAACAAACTGCTACACCAGTAACATTTAAACTTAAATGACTTCTTCTTAATCTTTTTGCTGTTTTACTTGTTCTACGTGCAGGTACTGCCATAATATCTCACCTCCAAAAACCTGTTATATTATATAAAAAATATCTAATTTTTCAAGTTATTTTATTTTACACTGTAAAGTTACTTATTAAATGTATATTTTAATGTTTTAATTTTACCATTTAAATCTTCTTCACTTGAAATAGAAATTTCTAAAAAATTTGAAGAATGTCCAATAAAATGGTTCTTTTTTTCATGTTCAAATAAAAATTCCATCTCTTTTCCATCAAAATTTTCTTCATATTCTTTAGCAAGTTTATCAGATAAAGAAATAAGTTTTGCAACCCTTTCTTTTTTAGTTTTTCCATCAACTTGATTCTTCATTCTACTTGCAAGAGTACCTTCTCTAATTGAATATGGAAAAACATGTACTTTAGAAAATTTAATTAAATTAACAAAATCATATGTTTCATTAAAATTTTCATCACTTTCATCAGGAAATCCCACGATTACATCAGTAGAAAAAGCGATATCTGGTCTAACTTCACGAATTCGATCAATTTTATCTTTAAAAGCTCCTAAATCATATTTTCTCTTCATTAAATCTAAAACATGACTGCTTCCACTTTGAAGAGGAATGTGTAAATGATTAGCAATATTTGGATATTCTTTTAAAAGATTAATAAACTTATCATCGATTTGACTTTCTTCAATAGAAGAAATTCTTAAACGATATAAATCTTTATTTTCTTTCAAAATATCTTCTAATAAGTCACTGAAATTATAATTTTCATATAAATCTAATCCATAACTTGCAGTATCAATACCAGTTAAAACAATTTCTTTATAGCCATTATTAATTAAAACTTTAATTTCTTTTAAAACTTCTTCTTTTTTTCTACTTCTTGACTTGCCTCTTAAAAAAGGAATAATACAATAAGAGCAAAAATTGTCACAACCATCTTGGATTTTAACAAACGCTCTTGTATTAAAAAGATAATGATTTAAAGATATGTTTTCATATACTTCTTTACTTCTTTCAACTTCATTTTTACTAATTATCTTGTTATTAGTAGATTTATAGTTATTTATTAGTTCAATTATGTTACTTCTATTTTGAGTACCTAAAACAATATCTGCACCACTTTCAGCACAAATATCTTTATTTAATTTAGAAAAACATCCCATTACAACAATAATTGAATCAGGATATTCTTTTTTATATTTTTTAATTGTTCGATTTGATTTAGATTCACTAGTTTTTGTAACTGCACAAGTATTAATGATAACAACACCAGGAAATTCATCAATTTTAGAATCAAAATTGTGATATCCAGCTTTTTCTAAATCATTTGCAACACATTCTACTTCGTAACTATTAACTTTACATCCTAAAAATGTAATTATAAAACTTAAATTTTCTTTATTTTGCATAATTTTCTAAACACCTTATGAGAAATTAACTTTTCTTCATTTAAAGAATAAATAAACTCTGCAACATCATTTTTATAATACGCTCTTATTGCAGGTTTAATTCTTTCAATAATATTTGTAGTATCAACATACTTCATCTTTTTATCAAAAATATGAATAACATTATCAATAAATCCTTGATCATTAATAATAAATATAGTTCTTAAATTAAAATGATAATACGCTGATGATGTATTATCGCTATAAATTTTAACTAATTCTGTAAAATTCGATTCAAAAATACTTAATTTATAAGTTTCAAATGGATCTATTAAAAAATAAATATAATTTTTCATTAAATCGTTATATGGAACTTCTTTAAGCTTGAAAAATTCATTTGAATAAATGTTATTAGTAGAAATATTAAAAAAAGGAATATAAATTTTAAAATCTTCATATTTCATAAAAGGAAGATTAAAAAATCTATTTTTAATATTATTTTGAATCTCTTCTACTGTATTAAAATTATGATTAGTAATTTCTTCTTTAATAATTTTATCAATAGTATTTTTGTTTAAAATACTTCTTATAATAATATTTGATTTAACAATATCAAATAAATCATTAATTTCAGTATATTTTACAAAATTATTGTTATCATAAAGAACTTCACAATATTTATCATAAAATTTAATTTCATCACTACTATTAATAAATTTATTATTTTTATATTTTTCTAAAACTTTAAATACACTTTTCATAATTTATTTCCGCATAATAAGAAAGAATAGAAAGTAAATAAAAACATGCTGTTTCACTTCTTAAAATTCTTCTTCCTAAACTAATTGATTTATAACCATTTTTAATAGCATAATCAACTTCTTCTTCGCTAAATCCACCTTCAGCACCAACTAATACATTAATTATTTTATATTCTTTTTCTTCTAAAATTTTCTTTAAAGAAGAAACTTTTGGATCTTCTTTTTCATATGCAATTAAAGATAAATCTGCATCATATTTATTAATATCTTTATAATCAATAACATCGCTTAATTTCATGAATTTTAATCTTTTTGATTGTTCACTAGCTTCTTTAATTATTTTAGAAAATCTTTCAATTTTCTTATTAACATTATTTTTGTCAATTTTTGCAACACATCTTGAAGAATTTACTAAAACAATTTCATCAACTCCAAGCTCACATGCTTTTTGAATAACTAAATCCAATTTTTCACCTTTTGGAATACAATACAATAAACGAATATAAGTATCTAATTCAGTTTTTCTATCAATTTCTTTAATAATTTGAACTTTTAAAGATGGATTAAACGAAGTAATTTTTGCAAGATAAAGTTTAGAATCATTAACGATTTCAATTTCATCATTAACTTTCATCCTCATTACTTTACTAATATGAAAAATATCTTCTTTTGAAAAGATAACTTCATTTGAATCATTAATTTCAACAAAATATCTTTGCATATTATTTTAAAGAAACTCCATTACTATCTTTAACAGTTGATTTTCTAAAAGTTAAAAATAATCCATATCCAATTGATAATATATATAAAGCTAAAAATGGTACTAAAATCATAGCCCAAACATCAACTTTACTTGCAAAGCAAATAAAAAATACACAAATATAAATAACTAAATTTGCAATTAATGTAAAAATAAATTCTTTAACTTTATTTAAATAAATATATTCAATACCAAAAATACCTAAAAAATATGTTAAAAGAATAAAGATTTTAAAACTTTTTTGATTAATTTTTACTTCTTCTTCATTTACATAAGAAACTGCTCTAGTAGTATCAGTTTCTGCAACAGATTCACTTAAAGGGTTTTTGCATCCACAATAAGGACAAATTTCTTTATTAAACTTTGTTAATTTTTCACCACAATTTTTACATTTCAACATATTTAAAATTATACACTAATTGTATTCAAATTTTAACATTTAAAAAGCACTTTTATATTTCAAAAAGTGCTTAAATATTATTTCTTAAAAGATTTCTTAAATTTATCAAACCAAGATTCATCTTTTGAAGCAGCTTTAAACTCTTCAAGAGCTTTCTTTTGATCTTTATTTAATTTAGTAGGTGTTTTTAAGTTTAAATGGACAAATTCATCTCCATATTTTGAGCTCCTCAAATCTTTAACACCTTTACCTTTGATTCTAAAGACTTGACTACCTTGAGTGCCTGCTGGAATTTCTAATTCGCCTTCTCCATAAACTGTTGGAACACTAATTTTAGTACCTAAACATGCATCAATAAAATCAAGTGGAATAGTGATATGAATATCATTACCATCTCTTTCAAAGAAATCATGTTCTTTTACAATAACTTCAATAAATAAATCTCCATTAGGTCCACCGTTTATACCAGTTTCGCCTTTTCCAGCAACTCTAATTTGTTGTCCACTTTGAATACCTGCTGGAATATTAACAGAAATAGTCTTTTTAATATGGATATAACCACTTCCACCACATTTATCACATTTAGTTTTGATTAATTTGCCTTTACCACCACAATTTGGGCAAGGAACTTCAGTACTAACTGTGCCAAAGAATGAATTTTGTTGACGAATTACCGTACCTCTACCATTACAAGCTCCACAAGTTGTATATTCAGTACCATTTTTAGCACCTGTACCATTACATGCTTCACATTTTTCATCATAAGATAAAGGTAAATCAATAGTTGTACCATTTACTGCATCAAGAAAGTTAATCTTAATTCTCATTAAACGGTCATTACCTCTTCTAGATGTATTTCTACTTGAAGAATATGATGAACCTCCACCAAATCCTCCACCAAAGCCAAACATCTTAGATAAAATATCACCTAAATCGCCAAAGTCACCACTACTAAATCCTTCAAATCCACTACCACTAAATGGATTTTGTCCACCAGCAGCTTGATCGAATGCACTATGACCAAATTGATCATAGGTTTTTCTTTTGCTTTCATCACTTAAAACACTATATGCTTCAGTTGCTTCTTTAAATTTTTCAGCATCACCTGTTTCTTTGTTATCTGGATGGTATTTTTTAGCTAATTTACGATATGCGCTTTTAATTTCATCAGCTGTAGCTGTTTTACTTACGCCTAAAATCTCATAATAATCTCTTTTTTCAGCCATAATTTCCTCCAATTTTAAATTCGAAAGGGGAAGATAAATCTCCCCTTTAGTTTAAATGTTATTGATTACTTTTTATCTGTAAAATCAGCATCAATTACATCATCATCTTTCTTTGAATCATTTGATTCATTTGAAGATGATTCTTCTTGATGAGGTTGTTCAGCACTACCTTGAGCACCACTTTGTTGAGCTTGTGCTTGTTGCATATATGCTGCAGCTTTTTCTAAATCACCAATTTTACTGCGTAATACATCAATGTTATTGTTGTTTAAAGCGTCTCTTAATTCATCTCTTAATTTTTCAGTTTGTTCTTTTTGAGTTTGATCCATTGAAGCACCTTTATCTCTTAATGCATTGTCAATTTCGTTTAAATAAGATTCAGCTTTATTCTTTAAATCAGCTTCTTCTTTACGTTTTTCATCTGCATCTTTATTAGCTTCAGCTTCTCTAACCATTCTATCGATTTCTTCTTTTGATAAACCATTACTACCAGAAATTGTAATTTCTTGTTCTTTTTGGCTATCTAAATCTTTAGCGCTAACCTTAACAATACCATTAACATCAATATTGAATGTAACTTCAATACGTGGAGTTCCTCTTGGAGCAGCTTTAATACCTGTTAATTGGAAGTGACCAAGTAATTTGTTATCATGAGCCATTGGACGTTCACCTTGATAAACCATAATATCAACTGCAGGTTGGTTATCTGCTGCTGTTGAGAAAATTTGACTCTTTGTTGTAGGAATTGTTGTATTTCTTGTAATTAATGGAGTCATAACGCCACCCATTGTTTCAATACCTAAAGTTAATGGAGTAACATCAAGTAAGATAACATCTTTAACATCACCGCTTAAAATACCACCTTGGAATGCAGCACCAATTGAGACTGCTTCATCTGGGTTAACAGAAAGGTTAGGTTTTTTACCTGTAGTTCTAGAAACTAATTCTTGAACAGCTGGCATACGGATAGAACCACCAATTAATAAGACTTCATTAATATCATTCCATGAAAGTTTTGAATCTCTTAAAGCATCTTCTAATGGTTTTAAACATCTATCTAATAAATGTCTTGTTAAATCTTGGAATTTAGCTCTTGTTAAAGTTGTTTCAA
>CAVKAB010000047.1:4989-8218 GCA_963653985.1 Bacteroidaceae bacterium | reverse complement strand
TTTTAAATTAATTTCTAATTTAATTTTATTAATTAAAAGAATAAAAATACTTAAAAACGGAATAATAAAAATTAATAACATAATACTCAAAGTTATATTATTATTTAGAAAAATATATAAAATAATTGAAATAATTACACAAATTAAATAAATTATCCAGTTTTTAATTAATTTAGATTTTGTCATCTGGTACTTTTACTCTTTTTAATAATTCCTTTAATAAATCTTCATTTTTAATTTTGTTATTAATCGAAGAAGATTTAATAATTCTATGTTTTGTAACATCAATAAATACATCCCTTACATCTTGTGGAATAATGTAATTGCGGTTATTTAAGTATGCATTTACTTTACTTGCTTTTAATAAATCAATTGAAGATCTTGTACTTAATCCAATTTCAAAATCAGGATTTAAACGAGTAGAATCTACTAAATTAACGATGTATTTATAAATATTATCTTTTATTTCAATATTATTAATCTCTTCTTTAATTTTAAAAATATCATCAATATTACATTTTTTATTAATATTTTTTATTAAATCTTCATCATTTTTAAATTTTAAAATCTCAATTTCTGATTCAAATGATGGATATCCAATTGAAAAGGAAATAAAAAATCTATCAAGTTCAGCATATGGAAGTTTTTGAGTTCCAATACTTCCAACTTCATTTTGAGTAGCGATTAAAATAAATGGATCTTTTAATTTATATGTATTTCCATCAATAGTTACTTGTTTTTCTTCCATTGCTTCAAGTAAAGCTGCTTGGGTTTTACTAGATGTTCTATTAATTTCATCTACAAGTAAAATATTAGAATTATTAATAACACCTTCTTTATATTTGAATTTACTTTCTATCTTATCAAAATAGGTAAATCCAACAATATCACTTGGTAAAAGATCTATTGTACATTGAATTCTTGAGAAATTTAAATCCATAACTTTAGAGAATGTTTTAGTAAGGGTAGTTTTTCCAACTCCTGGAACATCATCAATTAAAATATTTCCACCACTTAAAAATCCAAGTAATAATTTATCAATTACTTCATCTTTTCCTTTAATTACTTTTTTAATCTCTTGTTTTATTTCACTAATCTTATTATTCATTATTTTATAACAATCCTATTATCAACTTTACTATATTTAGATGTAATTGATCCACCTAATCCATTAAAAACATATTCTGGAATACATTCTCTAATTAAACGGTCACATACTACTTTATTTGTAGCGTTTAATGAAACATAATTTGAATCCATTCCATTTAATATTGCATTACTTGTAACTACTGCGTATGTTTCTTCTTCTTTAAATTCATTTCCATTAATTGAATTAATAGTTACTCTTGAACCAACATTAGTATCTTTATACCAATATTTTCCATAAGCTTCACCTCTACTATATTCTTTTGTAGTATCAATCGTATAATTAATTCCACTAACTTGCATAAATGATGCTAAAGAATCTAAAGAATCAATTGAAGATGATAAATTCATACTTGCAACTTCTAAAAGTTCAACTAATTCTTTACCTTTTAAATACATAATTCCAATCTTATTTGGGTATGGTAAAACTCTTTTTAAATCTTTCATAGAAACATCACCTGCATAAAGGTAATCTCTTAAATTTCCCCCATTCCAAATAGAAACAACTTTATCTTCACTAACATCTAAAGTAACTTCACTTGAATTAGAAGTTAAAACTCCATTTAATGCATACCATCTTAAAGCGTCACTCCAAAAATCACCTAATGTTGTTTCTTTAGTACGATTATCATAAATTGATCCATTTAATGTAACTTCACTTCCAAATATTCTTCTTGTGTCTTCATTACTTTCAATTTCTTTTTCTAAATCATTTAATTTAGAATCTAAATCCTTAGATTCATAATTATCAATTTCTTTAGTAAAATCTTTAAATCCTAATGATTTATTATTAATTGAATATCCTTCAATTTTAAAATTTCCATTAGTTAATGATTTTGAATTAATATCAGAAAGTGAAGAATAATATGAAGAATCATATGTGTAATTTTCAAGACATATTTTTAAATCAGCACTACTTTTTTCTAATATTTCTTGAGTAACTACCGGATCTGTATGAATATTTAAATCATCAAAATTACTCTCTAAAATATAACTTGAAGCATTTTCGTCAATAACTCCTGCTACTTCAATCTTTTTACCACTTTTTGAATTAATAACTAAACTAGAATTATACGCAAATTCAGTATCACTAATTTTTATATTTGATACAGCGCTTAAAGAAGCGTCCTTTAAAAAACTACCAAGTGTCCCATCTTCATAGAAAACTTCATGATTATCATTTCCAACTTTTCCATTTCCAAACGCAAATTCATATGCACCTAAATTAACTGCACTATATCCAACTTCTTTCATTAAAGAAATGAAAGTTTTTCCACTATCAAAAGATGTGTATTTTGAACCTGCTAAAAAATTACCTGAATCAAGTAAAATTACTTCAGCACCTTTACTTTCTAAATCGCTTTTTAACCCTTTAATATTTTTAAGTTTTAAAACATCTCCTTTAATATTAGAAGTTACTAAAACTACTAAATTATTTTCTGGATTGAATTCAGTTGATGTAACTTCATCATTACATGAAGTTAAGCTAATAGATGCACAAAGTACTCCTAAAGTTAATAATAAATTTCTTTTTTTCATTTCTTTACTCCTCATATTCATTAATTTCTTTATCTTTATTTATTTCTTTTTTATCAAAATTTTCTAATTTTATTAATTTGGATTTTTCTAGTAAAAATACTACGTTTGGAATTAAAACTATTTGAATAATAATTCCAGGCCACCCTTTTACAAAATAACTTGTCGCCCATAAACCTAATGAATAACTTCCTTCAGTATACATTAAGGCACTTACTAATCCTCCAAATACTCTTCCAATTAATATTGATATAATTAATCCAATATAAATATTTATGTATAAATGCTTAAATTTTACTATTTTTAAATATAAATAAGGTAAACTTCCATAAATTAAACACTCTACAATCATTGATGGAAGATTTGAAAGTGCAGGCATTCCTGAAATAAGCATTGATAAAATAGGTCCAAACAAACCAACAAGTAATCCAAATTTATATCCACAAATTAATCCACAAAGTAAAACTGGAATATGAAGTGGAGAAAATATAACTGCACTATTTGGAATAGCGTGAAATGCAATTGGTAAAATAACTGCAAGTGCAAG
>CAVKAB010000047.1:0-4870 GCA_963653985.1 Bacteroidaceae bacterium | reverse complement strand
CAATAAAATTGTTCGATAATTAATGTATTTTATATTAAAATAATTACATGGATAAAAGAGTAATTAAAACAAGAAAAGATATAAAAGATTCATTTTTAAAAATATTAGAATCTAAAAGCTATAACGATATTACAATTCAAGATATTTTAAATGATTCAAAAGTAGCAAGATCTACTTTTTATCAACATTTTGAATCAAAAGAAGATATCTTACAATCAATCACTGAAGATATTTTTGAACACATAAATTCAAAATCTTTAGAAAAAGAAAAAGAACATGATTTTTCTAATAAAGATGACTTTAAAGATATCTTTTTACATATGCTTACTCATTTCTATGAAGATAGAAATGTTTTAAAAGCAGTTTTTGATAATGAATCTTATGGAATATTTTTAAAATTATTACATCATTCAATGATTGATTTAATAAATAATTACAAAGATTCAATTATATCTTCTAAAGAAATCCCTGAATCTTTAATAATTAAAATTACAATTATTGATATTATGAATACTATAAAGTGGTGGATTAAAGAAGATGACTTTAAATCTACTCCAGAAGAAATTTGCAATTATTTTTATAAATTATCTAAAGGATATTTAAAATAATATTAGACAAAATATATTAATTTCTTGTATAATAAATCGTCTTGTTAGAGATTGCTAACAAGTTATATTTATGGAAGA
This sequence comes from Bacteroidaceae bacterium, assembly GCA_963653985.1. Lineage (GTDB taxonomy): Bacteria > Bacillota_I > Bacilli_A > RFN20 > CAG-826 > Onthovivens. The sequence continues at coordinate 4,184 of CAVKAB010000047.1, read as the reverse complement.
GATTAATAAAGTTGAAACAAAAGAAATAGAAATGAAACTTGTAAAAAGTAAAATATTAAGAATATTTTTACTTATTATTGGATCAATTTCATTAGCACTTGGAGTTGTAGGAATATTTCTCCCTATTTTACCAACCGTTCCTTTCTTTTTACTTACTACTTTTTGTTATGTAAGAGGATCTAAAAAGTTTGCAACCTGGTTTTTAAATTCAAAACTTTATAAAAAACATGTCGAAAACTTTGCAAAACATAGAGTAATGACTTTAAGAAATGAACTTATCTTACTTTTATGTGTTAGTGCACTACTTCTTACTACTTTATATTTCATTAATAATTTAACAATGAGTATAGTTTTTACATGTTTAATCTTCTTTAAATATCTCTATTTTGTCTTTAGAATTACTCCAATTTCTAAAAAAGAATATCTTGAAATTAAAGAAAAAGACAAATTAGAAGGTGAAGGTAATTTATGCTAAATTTCCTCATTGATTTTTCTGATCATAGAATAATTGCAATAATAATCTCCTTTTCAATAATTCTTATTTCTATTATTGCAATTATTACTAGATACATTATTCATAAGAAAAAGAAGAAATAGTTTCCCCGCTACTTCTTCTTTTTTTATTAATATAATTTATTTTTCTTAATAAACTCAATAACTCCATTGTTATTGTTATCAAATTCAGTTTGATATTTAGTATGTTTTTTAACTTCTTCAGTAGCGTTAATCATCGCTACTCCATATCCTGCTTCTTTTAACATTGAGATATCATTAAGTTGATCTCCAAATGCTAAAGTATGGTCTTTTTTAATCTTATATTTTTCTTTTAAATATTTTAAAGCGTTACCTTTTGATCCATTAACTGATCTTACTTCAAACCCACATTCTCCAAGAAAATTTCCCCAGAAAGTATATTCAACTTCATCTTTATATGATTCTAAAACATCAATAACATTATCATAGTAAATATCTTGAATATTTAAATTAATAATTAAAACATCATATAAAGCATGTTCAAAATCATCTTCAAAATTAACGATATCATTTAATTCATTATGCTTAATAAAATCAGGTACTTTATTATAATTAAAAGAATAAGTAACTTTATTTCCAGTAACTGCATAAATAGAATTACTATAATCTTTTAATTTATTCATTAATTCTTTAAATAACTTAACATTTATTCCAAAAAATACAGGTTCTTCATCTTTAAAATAAATAGAACATCCATTATCACATACAAGAGGTGTAGATTTTCCAATTTCTTTATAAAATTCAAATGCTCCTTGGTATGGTCTTCCAGTTGAAATACAAAACATATTACCTGATTTATTAAATTCTTTAATAAAATTACTAGATTCTTTTGTAACCTTTTTATCACTAGTTAATAAAGTATCATCTAAATCACATAAAACAAGATATTTATCCATCTTAAAGTACCTCTTTAATTTCCACTAGTCTATTATACATATAAGGACTTAAAAATAGTAATAAAAAATAATTATTTTGGCACCTTTTAAAATATAAAAAGTGCCAATTTGGCACTTTCTTAAATTTAATTAGTGTCATTTTATCTTCTATGTCCACCAATTTGATTATGTCTTTCTTTGATTGTAGAATCTTTATCTTTACTATCTAGTTTTAATAATTTATCTCTGCCAAATCTATTATGAATTTCATCAAAACTACTATACATTTTTGATTCAATATCTTCTTCCTCTAAATCTTTAAATAAAGATAGTTGATCATAACTTGATGATACTAAATTAGCATAACTAATCCCTATTCTTCTTATTGGTTTATCTTCAATATATGAATTATAGATATACATTAACGCTTCAAATATTTCTTTTGTGTTATTAGTAGGTTTAGATAATGATAAACTTTTTGCAAATCCAGCTTCTTCACTACACATTGAATATCCAATCATTAAATGAATTGTGTTAGTTTTCTTATTAATTTCTCTTAATCTAAATGCTAATTCATCATTCATTTCTTTTACAATTAATTTAGCATTCTTATAGTTATAATCTTTTAATAATACTTGTCCTACACTTAAAGCTTTATTTACTGGAACATATTTATCACGAATATTAGTATCATCTCTTCCATTAGCGTGATTATAAAGTTCTTCTCCTAATACTCCAAATTCTTTTTTTAGCATGTTTAAATCAAAAGTTGCTAAATCTTCTACTTTATAAATTCCAAGTTTATTAAGTCTTGCAAGATACCCTTTTGATATTCCCCATACCTTATCTAAAGGAGTAATTGGATATAATTTTTCTTTTATTTCGTTAGAATATAATGTTCCTATAAAATCTTTACTCTTTTTAGCGTATAAATCATCTGCAACTTTTGCAAGAAACATATTATTTCCAAGTCCACATGTAGCAGGTAAAGAAGTTTTATCTTTTATTCTTTTCAATATTCTTTGAGCAAGTTCATAAGGAGTGCAGTTATATAGTTTTAAATAAGGAGTTAAATCTAAAAAAGATTCATCAATTGAATAAATATGGATATCATCTAACCCTACAAAATCTAAAAATATAGAGACAATTTCTGCACTTTTTTTAACATATTTTTCCATTTGAGGAGTAGCATAAATCATTCCTTTAATATCTTTTGGTAAATCTCTTCTTCTACATCTAGATGGTACTCCAAGTTCTTTTAAATATGGAGATACCGATAAAACAATTGTTGCTTCCTTTCTTGCAACATCAGTTACTGCAAGTGGGGTTGTAAAAGGATCTAAACCTCTTTCAACACATTCAAAAGAAGCATAAAAAGCTTTCATATCTATTACTGCAATAACTTTCTCACTCATATATAAAATTATATCAAATTAAATTTAATACCTTAATTTTTTAATAAAAATTGATATAATAATAAAGCAATGCGCTAGTGGTGAAATTGGTAGACACGCTGGACTTAGAATCCAGTGAAGCAATTCATGCAGGTTCGAGTCCTGTCTGGCGCACCAATATATTAAATTAAGCTTGGTACTCTATCGTATCAAGTTTTTTTATTAATTAAAAATATCATATTTGCTCCTCTAACTACACTTTTTAAAAAGTTAGTGGAGCAAATCAAACATTTTTATGAATATTAAAATTTAAAAATTCTTCGTTGCATTCATTTTGCAACGAAACATCTTTCTTCGCAACTTATTTTGCAACGAAAGGTCTTTCGTTGCAAATTTCTTAACGTTAATATATAATAAACATTAATAAAGGAGATTTTATTATGTTAGAAAAAGAAAATCAATTTCTTGAATATAAGCAAGAAATCAATAAAACATATTTAAAAACAGTTTCTGCTTTTGCAAATTTTAATGATGGTAAAATAATTTTTGGAATTACAGATGATTTAAAAGTAATAGGAATTGAAAATCCAAACGATAAAAAAATCGATATAGAAAATCAAATTAATGATTCTATTAAACCAAAACCAGAATTCACAATTAAAGTAAATGATGATAATACAATCACCCTAAACGTTAAAAAAGGACTTCAAACTCCATATAGATATAATGGTAAAAGTTATGGAAGAAATGATTCTTCCACTATTGAATTAGATTCATTCTCTGAAAATAGATTGGTTTTAAAAGGCATGAATCTCAATTTTGAAGAATTACCATCTAGAAAACAAGACTTAACATTTAATTTCTTAGAAGAAAAATTAAAAGAAACATTAAGTATAACTTCATTAAATAATGATATTTTAAAAACATTAAATTTATGTAATAGTAAATGTGAATTTAATAATGCTGCTTGTTTATTAGCTGATTCTAATGATTTTCCAGGAATCGATATTGTTGTTTTTGGAGATTCAATTGACATCTTTAAAAAAAGATTTACGTTATCTGGTGAAAGTATCTTAAAACAATATTTTGATTCTCTTGATATTTTTAAAAATGAATATATAGTAGAAAAAATAGAAGATGGATTCAGACAAAAATATGAGATGATTCCATTTAATGCTTATAGAGAAGCAGTTGCAAATTCAATCATTCATAGAGATTGGGATATAAAAGCAAATACAAAAATTGAAATGCACCCTGATAGGATTAGAATTTCATCTCCTGGAGGATTGATGTCTGAAATTTCTAAAGAAAATTTCTTAAAAGGAAATTATTCAGTTTTAAAAAATCCAATAATCGCTAATATTTTCCATAGATTAGAAAT
>CAVKAB010000046.1:0-8303 GCA_963653985.1 Bacteroidaceae bacterium | reverse complement strand
TAAATACAATTAATATTTGTTCTATAAGTTGAAGTTTAAAATATCCATCACTAACGCTTAATAATTCATCAGGTACCCTACATAATTTCAAAATTAATGATGAAAAAGGTATTAAAAGTAAAAAAATAGCATCTACAATTAAAGTCATTGTGAAAATAACATTACTATATTTTCTGGCATCTTTGATTTTTCCTGCACCATAGTTTCTTGATACTAAAATTGCACCCCCAGATGCAATTCCTATACCTAAAGCAGAAATTAAATTTTTAATTTGTGAAATAGTTGCAACTGCACTAACACTTGTGTCTCCAATTTGAGCAACCATTATTTGATCTACTAAATTAAATAATGAGTTCATAAATTGATAGAAAAATAATGGCATTGTAATAAAAATTACAGTTTTCCATAAATTTCCAGTCAGAACATTTCTTCTTATTCTTTCTTCTTTTGATACATTTGTATTATTCATAACGTGATATATTTTATTCCACAATTCTTTAAAAATAAATATATTTTTATATAGTAAAAGATAAAAAAATCATATTGTGCGTGAAACACAATGAATATTTTTTTAATAATAAATATAATATTATCGATTAAATAGGAGAAAATTATGTCAACAATCAATATCGAAAATTTAAATAAAATTTATGACAATGGATTCCATGCAGTTCATGATTTTAATTTGAATATTAAAGACAAAGAATTTATAATTCTTGTTGGTCCTTCTGGATGTGGTAAGTCCACAACTTTAAGAATGATTGCCGGCCTTGAAGATATCAGTAGTGGTAAATTATTTATTGATGATAAATTATGCAATAAATTATCCCCACGTGAAAGAGGTATCTCAATGTGTTTCCAAAGCTATGCTTTATATCCTACAATGTCAGTTTATGATAACTTAGCATTCGCATTAAGAATTGCAGGTTATGATGAAGATGAAATTGAAAGAGAAGTTGATAAAACAGCTAAAATGTTAGGAATTGAAACATATCTTGGAAGAAAACCAAAAGCTTTATCAGGTGGTCAACAACAACGTGTTGCTTTAGGTAGAGCTTTAATTCAACATTCTAGAGTTTTCTTAATGGATGAACCATTATCAAATCTTGATGCTATTCAAAGAGTCAATATGCGTAGTGAAATTAGAAGAATTCATAATGAAGTAGGATCAACTACAATTTATGTTACTCACGACCAAATTGAAGCTATGACAATGGCTGATAGAATTGTTGTTATGAAGGATGGATATGTTCAACAAATTGGTACACCAAAAGAATTATATTTCTCACCAAGAAATATGTTCGTTGCTGGATTTATCGGCGATCCTCAAATGAACTTTATTTATGGTAAAGTTGAAGGTTCAGATTTTATTAGTGAAGATGGCATCAAAGTTTCATTAGCGGGTTATGATGAATCAAGATTAGCTGCTGCTAGTAAATTAGAAAAAGTCGTTTTAGGCTTTAGACCTGAAGCTTGTGAATTAGGTAAAGAAAAATCTGATGATCATAGTTTCGAAGCTTCAATGCTTGTTGAAGTTAGCGAAATGTTAGGCGATACAGTTAATATTTATGGTTATTTTGGAAAGAAGAACATGGCTATTAAATGTACACCATTTGAAAAATTTGAAGTTAATAAGGAATTAAAGTTTGTGGTAGATTATAAGAGTACAATTTTATTTAATGCAAAAACTGAAGAAATCGTCTTTGGCGAATTAAGTAAAAAAATTCATGAAAAGAAAACAAGTAAAGTAAAAATTATGCAATTTGGTGAAGGTAACTTCTTAAGAGCTTTCTCAGATTGGATGATTCAAAAAATGAATGATAGTGGTGTTTACGATGGACACGTTGTTGTTGTTCAACCACTTGAAAATGGTAGAGTTGATGATTTAGCAAAACAAGATGGCTTATACACTCTCTACTTACAAGGTATTAAAGATGGTAAGAAAGTTAGAGAACACCAAGTTATTGATGTTTTAGATGACTTCATTAATCCATATAGAGATTGGGAAAAATATTTAAAATATGCTGAAAGTGAAGATTTAGAAATTGTTATTTCTAATACAACTGAAGCTGGTATCACATTAGACCCAAGTGATATTGATTTCTCAAAAACTCCTCACACATTCCCTGGAAAAGTTGTTGCTTTATTAAAACATAGATATGAACACTTCCATGGTGATAAATCAAAAGGCTTAGGCTTTGTTGCATGTGAATTAATTGATAACAATGGTGATGAATTAAAGAAATGTGTCTTAGAATTAGCAAAACTTGCTAAATTAGATGAAGCTTTCATTGCTTGGGTTAACGAAGCATGTCACTTCACATCAACATTAGTTGATAGAATCGTTCCAGGATATCCACGTGCTGATATCGAAAAGATTACAAGCGAATTAGGCTATGTTGATAACTCAATCGTTGTTGGTGAAATCTTCAACTTATGGTGCTTAAAGAAAGAAGCTTGGATTGAAGAAAAATTCCCAGTTAATAAAGTTGGTGGAGATGTTGATGCACGTTATGTTGAAGACATTAAACCATATAAACAAAGAAAAGTTTCTATTTTAAATGGTTGCCATACAACTATCGTTCCAGTTGCATACCTTTCAGGTATTGATGCTGTTAAAGAATCAGTTGAACATCCAGTAGTTGGTAAATTTGCTAGAGAATTCGTTTATAACGAAGTTATCCCTACAATTGATTTACCACATGATGATATGGTTAACTTTGCAAATAGTGTTTTTGAAAGATATTCAAATCCATTCGTTCACCATTTATTAATGTCAATTGCATTAAATTCAGTTTCAAAATATAGAGAAAGAGTTTTACCAACAGTTAAAAAATATATTGCTAAAGAAAATAAATTACCAGAACACGCATTATTCTCACTCGCAAGTTTAATCAAATTCTATGGTGGAAAACGTGGAGAAGAAGATATCGCTTTAAATGATAATCCAGAATATTTAGCATTCTTTAAAGATGTTTACTCAAAAGGTTTATCATCAAAAGATTTAGTACATGCTGTTTTAACTAATACTTCATTCTGGGGTGAAGATTTAACATTAATTCCAGGTGTTGAAGATAAAGTTGCAGAATGTTACGATTTAATTTCTAAAAAAGGAATGAAAGAAGCTTTAAAGAAATTCGGAGAATAATAGTTAATAATATGAATAAAACAATTATTATTAATGAAAATGATAATGTAGCAGTTGCTTTAACTAATCTTTCTAAAGGTGAAGTTTATAACGACGTTACATTACTTGAAGATATTACTCAAGGTCATAAGTTTGCTTTAAAAGACTTTAAAAAAGGGGAAAATATCATTAAATATGGTTATCCAATTGGAAGAGCTACAAGTGATATTAAAAAAGGTGAACATGTCCATGAACACAATGTCGAAACTAATTTAAGTGGTGAACTTGAATATAAGTTTAGTGGAGATTTTAAAGATAACTTTAAAATTAATTGTGATCAAAAAGTAAAAGTTTTTAAAAGAAAATTTAATAAATATGGCATTAGAAATAACCTTCTTATCGTACCAATGGTAGGTTGTGTTAATTCAATGGCTGAATTAATTAAAGAAAAATTCTTAAAAGAAGTTGATGCATCCAAAATTGATGACGTTATCGTTACAAAACATCCTTTTGGATGTTCTCAACTTGGTGATGACTTTGAAAACACTGTTAAAACATTACAAGCAATTGTAAAACATCCAAACAATGGTGGTGTTTTAGTATTTGCTTTAGGTTGTGAAAATAACCAACTTGATGCTTTTAAAGCAACTTTAGGTGAATATGACACTGATAGAGTTAGATTCTTAAAAGCTCAAGATGTTGAAAATGAAGTTGAAGAAGGCGTTAAATTATTAAAAGATCTTTATTCTAATATGGTTAAAGATGTAAGAGTTGAAGCTCCAATTTCTGTAATTAATATTGGATTAAAGTGTGGTGGTAGTGATGGCTTTAGTGGAATCAGTGCTAATCCACTTGTTGGTATGATGAGTGATTACATGGTTAAAGAAGGTGGCACTACTGTTTTAAGTGAAGTTCCAGAAATGTTTGGTGCTGAACAAATCTTAATGGCAAGAAGTAAGGATGAAGAAACATTCAATAAAATTGTTCATTTAATTAATGGTTTTAAAGAATACTATGCTGCTCATAACCAAGTTTGTTATGAAAATCCATCACCAGGTAATAGAGCTGGTGGTATTACAACTTTAGAAGATAAATCATTAGGATGTGTTCAAAAAGCAGGAACAAGTCAAGTTAATGATGTTTTATATTTAGGTGATGAACTTAAAGAAACAGGTTTAAATTTATTAAATGGACCTGGTAATGATTTAATGGCTTGTACAAATCTTGCATGTATTGGATGTCATGTAATTTTATTTACAACAGGACGTGGTACACCATTTGGAACATTTATTCCTACTTTAAAAATTGCTACAAATACTCCTCTTGCTAATAAAAAATCAAATTGGATTGATTTCAATGCAGGTCAAATCGTTGATGGAGTTAGTAAAGAAGAAGTCTTCAATAACTTTAAGAATTTAATTATTTCTGTTATTAATGGAGAAAAGAAAGCTAAAAATGAAGAAAATTCATTTGAAGAAATTTCTATCTTCAAAGATGGAGTTACATTATAGTCATGAAAGTTGGTATTAGACTTCATGATTTAGCAAAAGAATCATACAAAACTATTTTTAAAAAATGTAAAGATGCTGGATTTGATTATATTCAATTAGTATTTAAAAAAGCATTACTCGATGATAATAATGAAATGATGTTATTTTCTAAAGAAAATGCTTTAAAAGTTAAGCCTTTCTTAGAAGAAAGTGGATTAAAAGTATCTATGCTTGGAGCGTATTTTAATCCAGTCCATTCTAATAAAGAATTAGTAAAAAAGAATGTCGAATATTTTAAAGAACATTTAAAATACGCTTCTATTCTTGATTGTAATTATGTAGGTAGTGAAACTGGATCTTATAATGATGATAAATGGACTTATAATCCTAAAAATCAAACTGAAACAGGATATAGAGAATCCATTGAAGTCTTTAAAGATTTAGTTGTTACTGCTGAAAAATATAACACTACTATTTTAATGGAACCTGCATGGGGACACATCATGTATGATGTTGATACATTAAAAAGATGTGTAGATGAAATTAATTCTCCAAATGTTAAGGTTACTATTGATATTTATAATCTCTTATATATTGGAAATTATAAAAATTATAAAGAAATCTTCCATTACGCATTAACTACATTTTCTAAAGATATTAAAGTAATTCATTTAAAAGACTTTAATGTTGAAGGTGAAACCCTAAAACAATGTGGTCTTGGAAAAGGCATTATTGATTTTGATTATATTATTAAAGAAGTTAAAACATACGCTCCTGAAGCTGTTCTTACATTTGAAGGAGTTACAGGAGATGATATTCCTACTTCCTTAGAATTAATCAAATCTATAATTAATAAAAACTAATAAAAAGCACTTCGGTGCTTTTTTTCATCTCTTTTTATGTTAGAATAAATAAGCGTAAAAGAAAGAAAAGGTATAAAAAATGGAAAGAAAAGTTATTTTAACAGGAGATAGACCAACAGGAAGATTACATGTTGGACATTATGTTGGAAGTTTAAGAAGAAGAGTAGAACTTCAAAATCAAGGTGGTTTTGATGATATTTTTATTATGATTGCAGATGCTCAAGCATTAACTGATAATTATGATAATCCAGGTAAAGTTAGAGATAATATTATTGAAGTAGCTCTAGATTATTTATCATGTGGACTTGATCCTAAAAAATGTCACATCTTTATTCAAAGTGAAGTTACAGAACTTACTGAACTTACATTCTATTATTTAAATTTAGTAACTTTATCTACTTTAGAAAGAAATCCTACAATTAAAAGTGAATTAAAAATGAGAAATTTTGGAGAATCAATTCCAGTTGGATTTTTAACATATCCAATTTCTCAAGCAAGTGATATTACTGCATTTAAAGCAAACATCGTGCCAGCAGGTGAAGATCAATCTCCAATGATTGAACAAACTCGTGAAATTGTTAGAAGATTTAATACAATCTATAATGGAAAACTTGTAGAACCAAAGATTTTATTACCAGAAAATTCAGCATGTTTAAGATTACCTGGTACTGATGGAAAAGCAAAAATGTCTAAATCTTTAGGAAATTGTATTTATTTAAGTGATTCTAAAGAAGAAGTAAACGCTAAAGTTATGAAGATGTTCACAGATCCTAACCATTTAAAGATTACAGATCCTGGAAGTGTTGAAAATAATACAGTATTTACATATTTAGATGCATTCTGTACAGATGAAATGTTTCAAAAATATTTACCAGAATATCCAAACCTTGATGCTTTAAAAGATCATTATAGAAGGGGTGGTTTAGGAGATGTTAAAGTAAAAAGATTCTTAGCAAATGTTTTAAATGATGTTTTAGATCCAATCAGAGCAAAAAGACATGAATTAGAACAAAATATCCCTTATATTTATGATGTTTTAAAAGAGGGAACAGAATATGCTAGAAGTGTTGCTCAAAAAACTTTAAAAGAAGTAAAAGAGTCAATGAAAATTAACTATTTTGAAGATGAAACTTTCCTTCCTACAATGGAAGAAAAATATAAAAATAAATAAAATTTTTATAAAATAAAAGTTCGATAAAATTCGAACTTTTTTTAAATTCGGTAAAAAAAGTTCGTGTTGTATACAACAAACATTTGACACTCATAATTGAATTAATTAAAATATAATGTAATGTAAGGGCTTTCAAATGAGTTTAAAGAAATATAAATTTATTGATTTATGTATATTCACTATCCTTGCAATTGTATTTGAAGCATTAAACTTCTTTGCAACCACAACGATTCAAGGTGAATATCAGTTAATATTCTTATCTTATTCGGTAATATTATCCTTAATTTGTATATATCGAATAGGAATTAGTGGAATTATAGTTTCACTCGCTGGGGGACTTACAGCGTGTATTGTAGCAAAGTCGTCAGAACTATCACAATACATAGCCTATTTAGTTGGAGCGTTATCAATTGTAATACCAGTTATAATCTTCCAATATATAATAGGTAGAAAAACATTAAAGAAAAATTATGTGTTTATACCATATTTAATAATATGTTATGCATTCGTGATTTTATCAAGATGTTTAGTACTTGCATTATTTAACATTGATTCATTTAAAGACACATTCATTAATAACTTAAGAGTAGAAGTTGTCTTAGAAAGCATGAGTTTAGTAATATCAATCATTATTGTATTTGTTGCTAATCGTAAGAATTCTCAACTACTTGTTGAAAGTGAAGAATATGTTAAATATGTTCAAGATAGAAATAAATTAGGACACTTGAAAGAATATCAAGAATCTCCTAATTTCAATTCAGATAAACCTTTTACTGAATTTGGTCAATTTGACAATTCTAATTTATTAGATGGTGGAGAGTTAACCGCCAAAGAACTAAAGGAACTAGATGATTTATATAAATCTCATCTAAATGATAATAAAGATGAGAGTGATATAAAAAATAATAAGGAATAACGTTTATGGAAGAAAAAAGTAAAACAGAATTCCAATTTACGTTATTAATTATTTTGGAGGAAGAGTATGAAGATGAAAATTTCTAACAAGACCATTTTTACAATTAAGCTTTTAATTATTTTTGCTTTAGTTGTTATTCAAGCTGGTCTTGGGATTGGTTCGGCTTTGGGAACCTGGGGAGAAACAGACGTTACTGCATTTAATGCACGTTGCGTAATGGCTTATGTATTACTATATAGCTTATTTATTTATTTAATTCCACTTGTTTGGGTTATTATTAAATACTATAAAAACAATCCTCATGTTAAAGAAAGTAAAGAAAGTAAAGTTGAAGTTGTTGATACCAAAATGGAAAGAGAACGTATTCAACTTTATTATGAAAAAAATCATTGGAAATTTGTTGGAAAAAGAGTTCTTAAAGATTGGCGTTTATATGTAATGCTTTTACCACTTGTTTTAGTATTCATCTTCTGGAGATATTTACCAATGTATGGTTTAACCATTGCATTCAAAGATTTTGATGCAGGTCTTGGCATCATGGGAAGTAACTTTGTTGGTTTAGCTGGTTTTAAATCAATTATGAACGATCCACTTTTCTGGAGAGCATTTAGAAATACATTTATGCTTGCTTTCTATGGATTATTATTTGGTTTCCCATTCCCAATTATCTTAGCATTACTCTTTAGTGAAGTTAAAAATCAAGTTTATAGAAGTATTGTTCAAATCTTCTCATATC
>CAVKAB010000045.1:3807-8348 GCA_963653985.1 Bacteroidaceae bacterium | reverse complement strand
CTCCAACTGGAGCTAATAATTCTATTTTATTCATAATATTAAAATTTTACTTTAATTTGAAACAACTTTAAAGGTAAATACATAAAATATCGTTATTTTTCTAATAATTTGTTAACAAAATAGATGTCCGCAGGAGCAAATTCAAATTTAGAAAATTCATCTAAATCAACCCATTCAATATCTTCATGTTCTTTCATAACTAAATGATTTCCATCAAAAATACAATTAAATGCAATTAATTTTATAGTTTTTTCTGGATATTCAAAGATTTCTTCATCAAACTTGTCTAAAACTTCAATATCCATATCAAGTTCTTCTTTAATTTCTCTTTTTAAAGCGTCCTTGTATGTTTCGTTTTTCTCAACCTTTCCTCCTGGAAATTCATATAAATTTCCTTGAGCTTTAGCGTGATTTCTTTTAGCAATTAATATTTTTCCTTCTTTATTTTTAATTATTCCTGCAACAACTTCTATAATCATATTTTATTAACCTCTGGAATTTCAAAATCAAACCAATATTCACTTGGTACTTCTTTTTCTAAAATGATATCAAAAAGTAAGGTATCATGTTTAACTCCACTTGATTTTTCAATAACTTCACTTTCTCTAATATTAGAAAATTTACCCTTACCAAAATATGTAAATGGTAAATCAATGCCATCTTCTTCATCCATTTTTCTTACAAAAAGATGGATTTCTTTAACATCTAATAATCCTTTATTCTTTTTTAAAGTAGTATCGTTTTCACTTTCCCATTGAAAAATAAAAGGAGAGATAAATTTATCTTTATAATCTGTTCTTTCTTGTTTATTTTTATCTTTCTTTAATCCAACATAAATATAACAAATATTATTTGAGATATATGTTCCTTTAAGTTTAATATTCATTTTAAATTCTTGATTAATTGCTAATATTGATTGTTCTTTAGTGTAGTTATGATATAACTTATAAATTTCACTACTTGGAAATTCATCAAATTCAATGTTATATCTTGTTAATCCATAATTAATTAAGTCTAATAAATATTCTTTTATATTAGAAATATCTTTAATATTTAATTTATTTGAATCATCTAAAATACCTTTAGATTTAAGAAGTTTTATTCCAAAATCTAACGATTCTTTGGATATTCTTTTGCTTTTATTCATTAAATATGAATAATCGATTGAATTATCATCTAATAATTCTTCAATTATTAAATATTCTTCTATTCTTACAAGTGGTAAAAAAGACTCAATATTATATATTAAATTAGATTCTTCTTCATTAAATGAATAAGAAGGATTTTCATAAATTGCATTTAAAAAATTATAATAAGAAATGCTGCGAGTTCCATTGATTTTGCTTCTTAAAAATCTATCAAGTGATGGTGCAATTTCACTTTCTAAAAAATCCATATGGTTAGGTGTTTTTCCTAGATATTTTTCAAAATTTTCAAAATCTTTTTTAAGTAATTCTTTACGGTTAAAATTAACTTTATCCAAATAATTAATAATTTCTTTTTTAGATAATTCATCAATATGGATTTCAACTCCTGGAACATCAAGTTTATTAAAATTAGTATTAATCAAACCTTTTAAATACGCTTTTTCAATATAGGTTGATTTCCCTAAACTTCCAAGTGCTAAAGCAATATAGCTACTTCTTTTGTAATCATTACCAATAAAATCTAATACAGTTAAATATTCTTTATTTTCAAATTTTCTTAAACCTCTTCCAAGTTGTTGAAGAAAAATAGTAGATGATTCTGTAGGACGCAAAAATAAAACCATATTAATTGATGGAATATCGATACCTTCATTTAAAATATCAACTGTTGTAATAATTTCAAGTGGATCAAATTCATTTTGGAGTCTATCTATTACAAATTTTCTAGTTTCAATTGAGTCTTCACTAGTTAAACTTTCTGCATTATACCCTACATTATTAAATTCTTCTTTCATTCTTCTTGCATGATCTCTTGTAACACAGAATGCAATACATTTTAATTTCTCACCTTTTTTACGATGTTTTTCAATTTCGTTTTTAATAAAATTTACGTTTTTCGATTCTGCAATACTATTTGAAACCCTAATATTATCTTTATTACCATAATCTAAAAGTTCATCTCTAATACCATAATAATGGAAAGGCACTACTAAATCATTTCTAATTGCGTCTCCAAGTCTTAATTCATATGGAACATTTGAATCAAAATAACTTAAAACATCTTTATTATCCATTCTTTCAGGAGTTGCGGTTAACCCTAAAATAAATTCTGGATTAAAATATTCAAAGATTTTAGTACCTGTATCTGCAACAATATGATGAACTTCATCATAACAAATATAATCAAATTCATCTTTTGAGAAATAATCTAAGTGTCTTGAAAGCATTGAACTTGTAGCAAAAATAAAATCAGCATCTAAATCTTGCTTATTTCCAGTAAAAAATCCTAAAGTTTTCGAATTTTTAAATATTTTTTGAAATGTATTTTTAGCGTCTATCAAGATATTTTCTCTATGAACAATATAAAGCAATCTTCTTGAGTCAAAATTTCTAGCGTCAAATGCTGCAAGATATGTTTTACCACTTCCAGTTGCACTAACAATTAAACATTTCTTAACACCTAAATCTCTATTTCTTCTTAATTCTTTCAATGCTTTTTGTTGCATTTTATTAGGTTTTATATCCATTTTTAATGGATTAACATAGTCCATATCCCATCTTTCAACACTATATTCTAAAATGGTTTTATAATCTTTGATTAAACTTTCATTTAGTAAATATGTTTTATTCCATAAATATTCAAAATCATTTAAAGCGTCGATATGAGTATTATTTTTATCTTTACTAATTAAAGAAATATTCCATTCAATATTTTTAAGTAACGCAAAACGAGTAATATTACTTGATCCAATAATAACTTCATAAGAATCTTCATATTCAAAAAGATATCCTTTTGAATGGAATCCATTATCACCAAATGAAGAAAAATCTAAATGTACTTCAAAATTTGGATATTTCTCCATCCATCTTAAAAATGTATTTAAAGATTCAATATCTGTAAAATTTTGATAAGTTGAAGTAATTACCTTACCTTTAACACCTCTTTTTAAAGAATCTTCAATTTCTTTTTCAAATAACAAAAGACCAGCTTTTTTAATAAAACTTACTGATAAATAAAAAGCACTACATTTTGAAAATGAATCTTTAATTCGATTTAAAAAAGTAATCTTAGAATAATTCGTTAAAAATAAATCTTGCATTTAAAAATTATACCAGCTTAGTCTTAAATAAAACAGATCCTTAAATCCTTTCTTCCTTAAAACGTAGGATAATTAATCAACTTTTATAATTTTAGAGTCTTTTAATAATTCTCCATAATGATTAATTGATAAAATCATTTTATCTTTTGATACTTCATTAATAATTTTTATAATTTTAGATGCAGTTAATGGATCAATTTTACTATTCATTTCATCTAAAAATAATATTTTAGAATCACTTACTACAACTCGAGCAATATTAAATAAAGATAATTCCCCAGTAGAATAATCATTAATATTGAGTTTTTTATTTATATTATTAATTCGAGTAAGTCCTACTTCATTTAAAGATTCTTTAATTTTTAAATCACTTAAATTATTATCAAGTAAACTCACTTCTTCTTTAATTGTACCACTTGAAAAATAATAATCTTGGTACACTATTCCAAATATCTTTCTTTTTAATTCATTTGATAATAAATAAGTATCAATATTATTAATTGTAACTCTTCCTAAGGTAGGTTTAATTAATCCATACCCTAATTTAAATAAGGTGGATTTTCCTGATCCTGATACCCCTTTTAAGGTAATTTTTTCATTATTTTTAATACTCAAATTAAAATCTTTAATAACATATTCATTTCCATCATCATATTTAAAAGAAACATTATCAAATTTTAATTCAATTGAGGATAAATCAATATCGTCATTAAATGATTTAATGTCATCTTCTTTTAAGCATAAGAAGTTATTAATTCTTTCTAATGCTGCCATTGATTTTTGAATTGTTTGAATTTCCATCCCCAAATTTTCAAGTGGTGAAAAAAGAGATGTAATTAAATCAATTAAACTTGCAAGTGCTCCTACACTTAATAAAAATAAAGAAGGGAATAAAGAAGATAAAATAATAATTAAAACAATTGCAATAATCTTACTAATTTGCATTATTGGAGGAAAAATTGCGTCATATCCATTTGATTTTTGATTAACTTTAAAATGTTTAGATAAAATTTCATCATATTTATGATTAATAATTTTATATATTCTAAAAGATTTAATAGAGATGATATTATCTAAACTTTCTAATACTTTAAAATTAACTTTTGCTTCTAACTTTCTATTTTCTTTTTGAGCATTTCTCATCCTTTTACGCATAAAAAGAATAAAAAGAATAAGAAGAGGAAGAATTAATAAGATGGTTATTCCTAAAATATAAGAAAGAAGGAAGATAGATACTAAAATACCTATTATTTTAAAGGTATCAATAATTAAAGATATCGCTCCACTTGTAATT
>CAVKAB010000045.1:0-2959 GCA_963653985.1 Bacteroidaceae bacterium | reverse complement strand
ATTAAATCATTTTTATAATCTTTTAATTCTATTTCATTAAGTTTAATGCTACCTTTATAGTTATATATTCCAGATAACGCTGCAAGAAGGGTAGATTTTCCTGAATGGACTTTTCCCATAATAAATAAAGTATCATTATTTTTTAATTCAAAAGAGATGTTATTTACATTAAAAGAATCATCAAATCCAAAAGTTAAATCTTTAACTTTTAAAGAATTATTAATATTATCATCTAATTTAATTTCATCTTTTTTAATTAAAGGATGTAAAAACACTAAACATCTATTCCATGATACTTTAAATGCAGTAACTGCATTAAATACTTTTCCTACCTTACTTGCTTTTTGAGACACTAAAACATAAGAAGAAAGAAATGAATAAAATATTCCTATTTCCCAAACATTATTTAAAACATTTAAACTTCCAAAATAAATTACAAAAAATACTCCAAGTAGAGCTACTAGCTTGTATAATGGTTCAAAACTTCCTTTAAAGATCATTGATTTAACACTTTTTTTCTCTAATACATTTAAAGAATCACTATATTTGTTGTAGTAATTTTGATTTACTCCCATCCCTCTATAATAAAGTTCATTTTCAATTAAACTTAAAGTAATATCTTTATTATTAGAGAATGCTTTTTTATAATCTAGGGTAGATTTATAGATTACTTTTTTCATTAATTCTGCAAATAAAATAGAAAAAATAATAAAAATTAAAGTAATTAAAGTTATTTTATAATCCATTACTAAAAGAGAAATAAAATATCCAGTCATTAAAATAACACTATCATAAATTTCTGTAATTACTTTTCTAACTCCTTCACTTGAATCTTTAATATCACTTAAATTCTTATTAATAATATCTCCTTTACTAGTATTATTAAATTCTTCAATATCCATATTTATTAAATTTTCAAAACTTACTTTTCTTAAAGTTAAAGTCATTCTATTTGCAAAATCTCGAACAAAAAATCTTTTAAGGAAACGATTAACTTGTACAAATATTACAAATAAAAGGAAAAGAAGTGCAAAATATACAATCATTAAAGGATCTTTTTGATCAATATAGATATCAAGTAATTTCCCTTGAAAAATAGGGACTAAAACTGTTAATCCATTAAAAATAACTCCAGTAATTGAAGATATAATTAATGATTTTCTATTTAAATATAAATATGTAGATACTTTATCGTATCGTAATTCTTTATTTTTCTTCATTTTTTAATTCCTTGAAATTAGATTTTCTTAATCTTTTAGATTCTTTATATACTTTAGTAATTAAAATATCTAAAGTATTAATTTCTTCTTCATTTAATACTTTTAAGCATTCATTATAGAATCTAGTTTCTTCATCAACGACTTCTTCTTTTAAATTTTTAGATATATCAGTTACTGATACATTTTTCTTTCTTGAATCATGTTCGTCGCTTCTAATAATTAAATATCCTTCTTTTTCTAACTTTTTAGACATTCTAGTTACTAAAGCTTTATCGCAATTTAAGTAATCAATAATCTCTTTTAAAGATCTAGACTCTCTTTTTGAAACATATCTAATTAATTCATATTCTGTTTCATTTAAATAATATTTACTTTTTGAAATAGAATTCTTATATAAATTCATATTTCTTACTATTTTAGTTAAATTTCTTACTTCCATACTTAAATATCATATTCCATTTAGTTGACTTGTCAACTATTTTTTATTTTAAATTTATCCGGCATTTATCCGGCATTAGTTATTCAGTTATCATTTTTGTATATTTGATAAATAATCACTTATCTAAGATTTGTAATAGTTCTATAATATATGTATTAAGTTTATTACATAAACAAAGGAGAATAATTATGGCAAATAGATTTATGTTAAATGAAACTTCTTACCATGGACATGGTGCTATTTTAAACATCGTTCCAGAAGCAAAAGCAAGAGGTTTTAAAAAGGCTTTAGTATGTAGTGATCCAGATTTAATTAAATTTGGTGTTACAAGTAAGGTTACAAAACTTTTAGATGAAGGTGGAATTGCTTACGAAATTTATTCAAATATCAAGCCAAACCCAACAATTGAAAATGTTACAAGTGGTGTTGAAGCTTGTAAAAAAGCAGGCGCAGATTTCATTATTGCAATTGGTGGAGGATCATCAATGGACACTTCAAAAGCAATTGGTATTATCATGACCAATCCAGAATTTAAAGATGTTAGAAGTTTAGAAGGCGTTGCACCTACTAAAAAACCATGTTTACCAATTATTGCAGTTGCAACAACTGCAGGTACTGCTGCTGAAGTTACAATCAATTATGTTATTACAGACGTTGAAAAGAAACGTAAATTCGTTTGTGTTGATGCTCATGATATGCCAATTGTTGCAATCGTTGATCCTGACATGATGGCTTCAATGCCAAAAGGTTTAACTGCTTCAACAGGTATGGACGCTTTAACTCATGCAATTGAAGGCTATATCACAAGAGGCGCTTGGGAAATGAGTGATATGTTCCACATTAAAGCAATCGAATTAATTGGAAAGAGTTTAAGAAAAGCAGTTGCTAATGATCCTGAAGGAAGAGAAGGAATGGCACTTGGACAATATATTGCTGGTATGGGATTTAGTAATGTTGGTTTAGGTATTGATCATGCTATGGCTCATACTTTAAGTGCATATTATGATGTTCCTCATGGTGTTGCATGTGCTATGCTTTTACCAATTGCTATGGAATTTAACGCAGATGTTACAGGCACAAAATATAAAGATATTGCAGAAGCTTTAGGTGTTGATACAAAAGGTATGTCTCAAGAAGAATATAGAAAAGCTGCAATTGATGCTGTTAAGAAATTATCAGTAGATGTTGGAATTCCTACAAAATGTGAAAAGATTTTAGCAAGTGATTTAGATAATCTTGCAAGTGATGCTTTAAAAGATGCATGTTACCCAGGTAATCCAAAAGAAGCAACACATGATGA
>CAVKAB010000044.1:5440-8507 GCA_963653985.1 Bacteroidaceae bacterium | reverse complement strand
TTATAGAGTTCACGAGCAGCTGTGATTTCTCTTTGTAAGTAAGAATTCTTTTGCATTGCATCACGGATTGCATCATGAGCTTCTAAGTTTGGATAATTTTCTAATGCAACATTAATTTTACTTGCAACTTGATCCATTGAAGCTTGAACTTCATTACGTGTAGCATCATTGCTTGGATTAACTCCACCTCTATATGCAGCAATTTTTGTCATAACATCTTTGTCTAAATCAATTGATTTTTCAACTAATTTAGCAGCATTTTTAAGTTCAACAACTCTTTGTTCCATATAGTTATCAATTTGAGATGCATCATGTTGAATTCTTTGTTGCATTTGATCTAATTCTTTTTTAGCGTTAATTTTCATAAATAAGAAAACTAATCCTGGAATAATTCCTAAACACCATAAGATTACTTCAAAGACAACACTTCCTGCACCAACTTTTACTGGAATTTGTTTAGCAATAACGTTAACATCATTTCCTTCTTCTTTGACTACAGGATTTAATTCATCTAATTCATTTGCCATAAATACTTTTTCCTCCTAATTTATGTTTTTATTTAATAACGTCTTTGATATTAACGTCATTATAACCATTTTCGTCACTATTAAGTAAAACACCTAATAAGCCTTTTTTATAACAATAATCTTTAATATTTAATTTAAATTGAGAGTTATTGTTGATATTTGAATTCATATTACTTCTTGATTTATTAACGTTTTTAATTTTAACAACGTTATCTTTTTCAAGTGGGAAATATTCAATCCAATGTACTGGGACATTATGGACACTTCCATCACTTGCAGTTCGAGGTACTAAAGTAACTCTTTCAACACCTTTATATGAATAACATTTAGCGTTAACAATATCTTCATCTTCTTCTTTTTTAATTAATGAAGTTTTAATAATACCAAGTTTTAAATCTTTATAAGTTTCTGGATTTAATAAATTTTCATAATCGAATGAGTTACAAACAACTTCTTGTTCAAATCTATTAAAGTTAGAATTATAACCTCCATCCTTATTATATATATAGTTAATATCTTTATGTTCTTGCATTAATGGAATAGAAATTACTGGAGCTAAATCAAAGTAAATATTTTTGAAATATTCTCCAACATAATACATGAATTTTTGTCTACTAGATTCAATATCTAATGTTTCAAAATATGATGGATTGATTGAATAATTGAAGTTTTGAGAGTGATTAGTCACAATGTAATTTAAACATCCATGTTTAATAAAAGTAAAATCATCTCCAAAAGGTTCTTTAGAATTAATTAAATCTACTAAATTTGCTTGAGCAAGTGGAGTAAAGAGTAATCTAAATTCAACTTCATTTGTTCTATTAACTGCATAGAATAATGTATCAAATCGATCATTTCCAAGAGGAGTAAAACCATCAGCGAATCCACCTTGTTCTTTAGCAAGTTTATCTAATTCTTTTTTCTTACTCTTAACATATTTATCTAATTCTTTATCTTCTAAATGACTTGAAAGTTGAGGACCTCTTGAGAAAGATAAATTACTTCCTGCTTCATTTGCGTATACAAGTCTTGTTGTATTGAAATATTCTGGTCTTTCTTTCTTTAAATATGCATGTAATGTTTCACTAGTAGTGTAACTATTACCTTTACTATCTCTTTTTCTAACAGTTACTACAATACTTCCTTCATAAGTATGTTCTCTCATTTCCATTTCAAGTTCTTTATAAAGTAAGAATGGATTACCTTCAATTTCACCACTTTGAGTAGCAAGAATTGATTTATTTTCTTCATAATCTTGATCAAATTTATATTTATCACAAAGATATGAATATCTTGAAATATCAAATATCTTATCTAATCCAAGAATTGGAATTGCTCTTGTGATTACTTCATTTTGCATGTTGTAATCAAATAAAGAGTTAAGACATAACATATTTGCTCTCATTTCAGCTTCTTTATCTTTTAATTTTTGTTCAGCTTCATTTTGCTTGCTTGTTGCGTCTTTAACTGCTTTATTTAACTTTTTAAAGATATAGACTAAAGAGCAAATAGCTCCTCCAATCATTAAAACAATTAAAATAATAAAGATAACATTTAAATAAACTGCAAAAGTAGCAAAATTTGCAATTTCTAAAATAATAAAGATAACTGCTACAATAATTGCTAATACACTTAAAACTACAAATAAAGTCTTTTTATTTTTAGCTTTATTATTAGTTTTAGTTTTATTTTTTAAATCTTCTTCTAATTTATCATGTTCACTTTTAAGTGTAGCGTCTTTTTCTTTATTGATACCACTTTTAGTAACTAATTCATCAAAATATTTGTTTGATTCTTCTTCAACTTGTCCTTTAAATCTAGAAAAATATTCTTTATATGGACTTGATATTAATTCTTTTTCTGCCATAAATAAATTATATATTAATAAATTAATTATTAAAATAATAAATGATAATTTTTCCAAATAAAAAGTAGATATATTTCAATCTACTTTTATATTAAATTTAATCGTTAAATATTGAATAATTTAAATCACTTGCAAGACGTAAATCTCCTCGAGGTGAAAGTGCAATTGATCCAACCTTTACCCCATCTGGAGTGCAACTTCTTTTAAATTGAGAAGATATAAATCTTTTAAAGAAAATATTGATAGTATTTTTAATATATTCTTCATCAAATTCACTAAAAGTTAAACATGCTAAACGATATATTTTTTCTTTAGTAAATTTATTACGTAATAAATGGTAAAGGAAGAAATCATGTAAAACATAACTTCCTACAATATTTTCAGTAACTTGAGAATTATTAACTTCATTCTTACTAATTGGTAAAAGTTCTGGAGAATATGGAGTATTGATAATATCAAGTAAAACATTTCTAACTTCTTTATTTAAATTAGCGTAATTTCTTACAAGTTCTTTTACTAAAGTTTTTGGTACTCCAATATTACAATTATACATACTCATATGGTCTGCATTATAAGTGCAGAATCCTAAAGCTGCTTCACTCATATCACCAGTTCCAAGTACTATTGCGCCTTCTTTATTTGCAAGATCCATTAAATTTAATGTTCTAATTCT
>CAVKAB010000044.1:0-5151 GCA_963653985.1 Bacteroidaceae bacterium | reverse complement strand
TTAATATTAAGTAATCTAGTCATTAATCCTTTCTTTAATAAATTAAAAACTTCTGAACATCTTTCACTTCTTGTAGATTCGTTATATGGAATAAATGGAGTTTTACTATAATCTGGGATTAATAATTCATCTTCTTTTAATGAAATATCTAAATAAATATCTTTATAAATTCTTGATTCACTAACACCATATTTAAATTGAGATGAATTAATACGGTCATTAATATTCTTTTCAATATCAACAAGTCCAATTAATAAACCTTTTTTATCTTTACTAGATGCAATTAAACTTCCTTCATTGTAAATTAATTGTTCTCCAGAGAATACTAAATCTTGACTAGATTCCCCCATTCCAGATGATGAATAAATATATGCACATAAAAGTTTAGCACTTTGAACTTTAATTAAATTATTACGATATTTTGATTTTCCTACTAAATCATTAGATGCACTTAAATTTAAAATAACATTAGCACCTGCTAAACAATGATGATTACTTGGAGAATCAATAACCCATAAATCTTCACATAACTCTACTCCAATAATCATCTTATCGAAATGGATAAGTAAATTATTTCCAAAAGGTACTTCATAATTATCAAAAATTACTTTATCAAAAGATGCATCTTTTGATGATGAAAACCATCTATTTTCATAAAATTCATTATTACTTGGAAGATAAGTTTTAGGGACAATTCCAATAACTTTATGATTAAAAAGTAAAAAAGATGTATTAAATAATTGGTTTTTATGTCTAAAAGACACTCCAATACTTACGAGAATTGAATCATCAACATAATTTAAAATTTCTTTAATCGCTTCTTCTTCTTTAACATTAAGTTCATTAAAAAATAATAAATCTTGAGCGGTATATCCAATTAAAGTTAATTCCGCAAAAGTTAAAACACTAACATTTTTACTAATAGCTTCTTTAATTAACAAAATAACTTCATCTTTATTATGTTTAATATCTCCAACTTTAGTGTAAATATTTCCAGTTGCGACTTTATATGTTCCAAATTTACTCTTTATTTCCATTTTTATCATCCCTTATCATTTTTAATATATAATCATATGTCATATTTAAAGCAGTATCATAATCATCATTTTTAATTAATTCTCTTAATTTAGTAGATGAATATTCTTGATATTTAGATAATGTATCTTTAATAAATATGCATCTATCAATATGATTTTTAATAAATTCTGTTTCATTAATTAAAGTATCAATATCATCATTATTTCTTTTAAAGAATACTAAATAATTTTCTTCAATTAATTTTTTAGAATTATACCACTTCTCTATTTCTTTTATTTTCTCACTTCCAAGCAAGAAATAACATTCTTTTTTATTAAATTCTTTCTTTAATTCATTTAATGAATCATATGTTTTAAAGGTTTTACCATCTATTTCTATTAAACTTAAGATATTATTACTTCTTAAAGCATATTCTTTTAAGATATTGATTCTTAATGAAGTTGGTAACACACTTGACTCATCATAATTTTTCCATGAATAAAAAAACTTATCTGAAGATGGTAAAATTACTATTTTTTCTTCATTAAAATAAGTTTTTGCAAGTTCAATTACTTCTTCATGAGCGTATGTTAAGGGATTAAAAGTCCCTCCAAAAACAATGAGTTTATTCATCAAATTTATTCTCTTCAATTAATTTCATCTTTAAATCATAATACGATTTAGTAAAATCTAAATAATGTTCATGTGGTAAAACAAATCTTTTTTCAGCGTCCCATAGCTCATTATTAACTTGATTTCTAACATAATTTCTTCTTTCTTCAAGACTTGGAATTTGATATACAAGTTTTCCATCCTTAAAAATTTCTTTATGCATCTTTTTAAATGTAAATCCTTCAAAACTTCTCTTTTTCCATGGTTTTTTAGGATCAATATATTTTAAACATTTAAAATCTAATTCTTCATTTTTTAAAGAAATTAAATCAGCGATTGATTTTCCTTGTTCATCATACACTCTATAAACTTCTTTTTCACCTGGATTTGTGATTTTTTCAATACTTTCTGAAATCTTAATTTTTGGAATAAATACTCCATTTTCTTCAATTGCACAAACTTTATAGACTCCTCCTAAAACTGGAGAAGATGCACTAGTAATTAAATTTTCACCAACTCCAAATGAATCAATTTGACTTCCTTGATCAAGTAAAGATTGAATTTTATATTCATCTAAAGCATTAGATACAACAATTTTAGTATCTTTTAATCCATTTTCATCTAAAATCTTTCTACATTTTTTAGATAAATAGTTTAAATCTCCTGAATCAATTCTTACACCTTTAAGATTAAATCCATTAGGTTTTAAATAATCATTATATACTTTGATTGCGTTTTTAAGTCCTGAGTGGATTGTATCATAAGTATCAATTAATAAAACACAATTAAGAGGATAATTTTTAGCGTAACTTAAAAATGCTTCATATTCTGAATCAAAAGACATAATCCAAGAATGTGCCATTGTACCAGTTACTGGAATATTAAAATATTTACCTGCTAAAACTGTTGCAGTTGAACTTGCTCCTCCAATATAACTTGCTTTTGCTCCATATATTGCAGCATCAACATTATGAGCTCTTCTTGCGCCAAAATCTGCAACTGCTCTTCCTTTACTTGCTAATACAATTCGATTAGTTTTAGTAGCAATTAAAGATTCATGATTAATCATTAAAAGTAAGGCAGTTTCAATTAATTGACATTCAATTAATCTTCCTTTTACAGTAATTAATGGTTCATTTGGATATACAATACTTCCTTCTTCAAAACTTGTAATATCTCCTTCAAACTTAAAATCTTGCAAAAATTCTAAAAATTTCTTATCAAATAAGTTTAATGATTCTAAATATTTAATATCAGAATCACTAAAAGATAAGTTTTCTATATAATTAATGACTTCTTCTAAACCTGCAAAAACTACATAACCTCCATTATCTGGGTTATTTCTATAAAACATATCAAATATTGCTTTTTGATTAATTTTTCCTTCTTTAAAATATCCATTACTCATGGTTAATTCATATAAATCCATTACTAACGCTAAATCTCTTTTTATCATATCGTTTATTTTCCTTTTCTAAAGCTTATATATTATATATAAATAATTTTTATTTTACATATTAATCGACTAAATATTGAATAAATTTTTAAATTATAAATGTTAATTTATCATAAAATTTATGTAAAAAGTTCTTTACATCTTTGTAAAGTTTACTTGAAACTTGATGTTTTTAAACGATTTGCCTATTAAAAAATAAAAGTAATGTTATAATTGAAAGCATGTTGTTTGGAAAGTATATAAATAAATACTACATTAAGTATTTGATATGTTTTATTGTAGGGATTCTTACTCTTATTTTTATTGATTATTGTCAACTTTATATTCCAGAGTTTACTGGTCAAATAGTTGATTATTTTAATGGAAATGAGTTAGTCGCAACCGAAAAAGAAATTATTGAAATCATTATTAAGATTATAATTGTTGCTTTTTGCATGTTTGTTGGAAGAATTACTTATAGATTCGCATTATTCTACGCTTCAAAAAGAATTGAAAGTGGATTAAGAGAAGAAATGTTTTTAAAAGCTACAAGACTTTCTACTTCTTATTACCATGAAACAAAGGTTGGTGGAATTATGTCTATTTTTACAACTGATCTTGAAACAATTGAAGAATTTACAGGTTTTGGAACAGTTACTTTAACTGACGCAATCTTCCTTGGAGTTTTAGCGCTTGGAAAAATGTTCAAACTTGATTGGGTTTTAACTTGTATTGCTTTAATTCCTGCTATTTTAATTATTATTTGGGGATTCTTTGTAGAAAAAATATTCTCTAAAAAATGGGAAGAAAGACAACTCCAATACGATAAAATCTATGATTTCTCTCAAGAAAGTTTTACTGGTATTAGAGTTATTAAAGCATTCGTAAAAGAAAATGCTCAAATCATTACTTTTTCAAGATTAGCAAGAAAAAATAAAGATTATAACATCGCTTTTACACGAGTTAGTGTTTTATTCGATGTTTGTATCGAAGTTGTTATTGGATTAATTACTGCAATCATTTTAGGATTTGGAAGCTATTTCATTTATTGTAAATCTACAGGTAATCCAATTATGATTTTTAATTATGAAGTTAATTTATCTACTGGTAATTTAATTACATTCTTAGGATATTTTGATACTCTTGTCTGGCCATTAATTGCGTTTGGACAAATCTTTACTCAAAGAAGTAGAGCAAAAACATCATTAAAGAGAATTTCTAATTTCTTAGATGCAGAAGAAACTATTAAAAATCCTGAAAATGCTATTGTTTTAAATGATTATAAAGGAAATATTGAATTTAACCATTTTGATTTCAAATATCCTTCCTCTGATATTGATTCATTAAAAGATATTAATATTAAGATTAATGAAGGTGAAAAAATTGGTATTGTTGGAAAAATTGGATGTGGTAAAACCACTTTAGTTAATACATTATTAAGATTATATAACGTTAATAAAGACTCAATTAAACTTGATGGAAAAGATATTATGGATTTAGATATTAAATCAGTAAGAGATAATATCGCATATGTCCCTCAAGATAACTTCTTATTCTCAAGTAAAATTGAAGAAAATATCAAGTTTGCAGATTATTCAATTTCTAAAGAAAAAGTCATTGAAGCTGCTAAATTTGCATCAATTCATGATGATATCGATTCTTTCCCAGAAAGTTATGATACAGTAATTGGAGAAAGAGGGGTTACTTTAAGTGGAGGTCAAAAGCAAAGAATTTCTATTGCAAGAGCTTTCATTAAAGATGCTCCAGTCTTAATTATGGATGATAGTGTTAGTGCATGTGACCTTGGAACTGAAGAAAGAATTTTAAACAATATTTATAAAGAAAGAGAAGGTAAAACTACTATTTTAATTGCAAGTCGTATTTCTACTGTTTCTAAACTTGATAAAATTATTGTTTTAAATGATGGTAAAGTAGAAGCTTTTGATACTCATGAGAATTTAATTAAGATTTCTCCTACTTATCAAAGAATGGACTACTTACAACAACTTGAAAAGGAGGTAAATTCAAATGATTAAAGAAGAAAAAGATAAATTAATTGGCGATCATCATTTACCTTTAAAAGTTAC
>CAVKAB010000043.1:0-8585 GCA_963653985.1 Bacteroidaceae bacterium | reverse complement strand
AGGTAAATGGGCGTTATTTATGGACCGGAGTTCAACTCTCCGCATCTCCACCAATAAGATTTGATAGACTTGATGGCATTGCATTAGGTCTTTTTTATTTACATTTTTATTTTAAATTTTAATTTGAGGTGCAAAAAAAATTGAAAATTGCACTTCAAATTAGTAATATTAACTTAGAGGTGCAATTTATGAGTGTTAAATCCAATTATTTTAAAATGAATAAATCTGAGTTTGATATTTATTTAAAAAATTTAAAAGAGTCTCAAAGTACCATTCTTTTTTTGGATAATAATTTTTTTTATGTACAAAATATAGAATCATTAAATTTAATTATTGATTTGCATAAAAAAATAAATGAATTAGATACTCTCATAAATTCTTTTACTAATTTTTCTAAAAATCAAATTATTCAGTCTTTTTTACTTGATGAAATTGAATCCACTAATAAAATTGAAAACGTTTTTTCTACAAAGCATGATATTTTTTCTATTATTAATGAGGTTTCAAGTTCAAACAATAAGAAAATTATTTCAATATCAAATGGATATAAACATCTTTTAAAAACAAAAGGCCAAAATATTAAAAACATTGAAGATATTAGAAGTTTATATGATGTAATTTTAAAGAACTCTATTGATATAGAGGATTTACCTGATGGAAAAAATTTTAGAAAAAATCCCGTTTTTATTACGAACGGAATAAAAACCATACATTCAGGTATAACTGATGAAGAAAAAATTAATAGGTTAATGAAAGAGTTTATTGAATTATATAATTCAGATAATGAAATTTTTATTAAGATGATTTTATGTCATTTTGTATTTGAATACATTCACCCTTTTTATGATGGAAATGGAAGATTAGGAAGATTTTTGTTTTCAAATGGATTATTTTTATCTTCAAGTAGCTATTTTGCATTTCTTATATCTTCATCATTTGAACATGAAAAAGATAAATATTATAAAGCATTTAAAGAAGCACTTGATAAATATGAATTTGGTTGTTTAAATGCTTTCGTAGAGATAGTTCTTAAAATATTAATTGATCAATGTGAAGTCAATATTAATAATTTAAAAAATAATAAAGAGAAAATAAAAAGTTTAGAACTTCCTTTTGAAATGACTAAATCTGAACAAAAAATTTATAGATTAATAAGTGAAGCTTCAGTATTTTCGACATTTGGTGTTTCAAATAAAGAAATAATGAAAGAAACTGGAGTGTCAAAAAGAACTTTAATTTATACATTGAAAGAATTTAAATTAAAAAATATATTAAAAGAAACCAAAATTGGTAAATTTAATTATTATAAAATTAATTTATAAATTAAAAGAAGTACTAAATACTTCTAAAATTTTAATTTTCTAGTTTTTTTACTCTTTTATGAGATAATTCAATCATTGAAATATTAATTATTACAAAAATACTTAAGAATATAGGCATAATCCATATACCTAATTTTTCTTGTAATAATCCAAAAAGTAAAGGTACAAAAGTTGTTCCAATATATGCACATGCCATTTGAAGAGAAATAACTGATGCACTATATTTTTTGCCAAATTTATAAGGTGCCATATGCATAATTGAAGGATAAATTGGACCCATTCCGATACCTAAAATAATAAATCCTACAATTGGGAATATATAATTAATTGATGATAAGAACATTAAAATAATACCTATAACTTCTATAATTACACCAATTCTTATCATATTTTTATCGCCTAGTTTATTAGTAATAAAACCAGAAATTAATCTGCCAAGCATTAATCCTCCATAGATTAATGATCCAAGTGAAGCGATTAATTCTTTAGATAATCCTTCATATCTTCCAGCAAAGAAACTTGAAGTCCATAAAAAACAAGTAGATTCAGCACTACAATATGCAAAGAAAGAAATTAAAGTAGCGATTACTCCAGGAACGAGAATTGTATTCTTAATTCCTTCACTTTCGATATTTTCCTCTTTATCTTGTTCATTATTATTTGATTTTACTTTATTCCAAAGTGGCAAAGTTAAAATAACTACAACCAAAATGCCAATTTGAATAAATGAAGTCCATGAATATCCTTCATTCCATCTTGCATATTTTAACGCTAAAGACATAATGTTTGGACTTATAACCGCACCAATTCCATAAAAACAATGTAAAAAACTCATTACGGAACCTGAATAATTGTTTGCAACGTAATTATTAATTGAGCTATCAATAGCACCTGCACCAAGTCCATAAGGTATTGCAAAGATAAATAACATCCAATATTCTCTGCAACAAGAAAATCCTAAAAGTCCAATAATTGTTAAAGCAATTGAAAATACACAAATCCATTTGGTGTGGAATTTTTTGATAAAAAGTGGACTAATTAATGCAGAAATAATTGTCATAAATGAAATAGTCATAGAAACATAACCTGCAAAAGATGATGAAACGTTAAATTCCAATTGCATTACTGGCCATCCTGATCCAAGTAAAGAATCTGGTAATCCTAAACTAATAAAAATTAAAAATATAACCGCTAATAACAATGAACCCATAAAATCCTCAAAAATATTTATAAATTATAGACTTTTTTATTAAGTAGTAAAATAAATTCATTAATTTTCTTGATAAATTATACTTAAAATAATATTCAAATCACTTGTTTTTAGTAATAATTAAGCAAGATATTAAGCAAGATTTAAGCAAGATAAAAATTTTTATGTTACAATATAAATATGTATAAACCACCGTTTGATATCACAAACTTTATGTTACAAAAAGCAATTTCTATTACTGATAAAGTTAGTCAAATCACTAATTTTGACTCTCTAAATAGAATGCCTGTTTTAAGAAGGAACAATAAAGTAAAATCTATTCATTCTTCTCTCATAATAGAAGCTAATTCTTTATCGCTAGAACAAGTCTTTGATATTATTGAAGATAAAAAAGTTCTAGGAAATCAAAAAGAAATTCAAGAAGTTAAAAATGCTTTTCAAGCCTATTCAATGATTAAAGAATTTGATCCATTTAATGAGTTAGATTTGTTAAAAGCACATTCTATATTAACTTATTTAATTCAAAACGATAATGGAAAATATAGAAATCATAATGAAGGTGTTTTTGATAAAGATAAAGTTGTTTTTGTAGCACCACCTCCTAATCTTGTGCCATCTTTAATGAGAGATTTATTTTTATGGTTAAATAAAGATAATGAAACGCCACTTTTAATTAAATCATGTGTTTTTCATTATGAATTTGTTTTTATACATCCCTTCAGTGATGGAAATGGAAGACTTGCTAGATTATGGCAAAACGTTCTTTTAACATCTTGGAACCCAATATTTGAATATGTTCCTATTGAATCTTCGATTTGTAAATATCAAGATGAATATTACAAGATAATAGAAAAATGTCATAAAGAAGGTAAATCAACCTTATTTATTGAATTTATGTTAAAAATGATAGATAAAACTTTAGATGAGGTATTAATAAGCGTTAATAAAGAAATTAAAAACATTTCTGAACAAATTAATAAGTTATTATCTATTATGGTTAGAGATGAAGCAATAAGTGCTAATGAGATTATGAAAAGATTAAAAATTAAATCTAAAGAAACTTTAAGAAAAACTTATTTAAATCCTGCTTTAGATAATGGATTAATTAAAATGACTTTACCAGATAAGCCAAACAGTAAAAATCAAAAATATGTTAAAAAATAAACATTTATTAAATTAAATTAATATTAAAATGAAATTAATTAAGAAAATATTTCTTTACAAAAACACAAATTTAATATTTAATATCTAACAATATGAAGAGAAGATTTGAAGACAAAAACATTTCTATTAATAAAAATATGTTTAAAAAGACTTCAAATTTTGTTTTTCATTATTATTGTTTATTTAAAGCTTAGTGTTTCATCCACTAAGCTTTTTTTGTAAGGAGGTAATTTATGAGTGAAAGAAACAATAATTTAGTATTAGATGTTGATGAAAAGCCAAAGAAAATAAAAGACTGGTTCTTATTTAGTATTCAACATATTCTTGCAATGCTTGTCGCATGCATTACAGTACCTTTATTAACAGGACTTCCAATTGCTGCAACTTTAATTAGTGCAGGTATTGGAACTATATTCTACATTGTAGTTACAAAATTTAAATCCCCAGTATTTTTATCTTCATCATTTGCATATCTTTCTCCAATGTCTAGTGCACTTGCTATTGGATTAATTGCAAAAGAAGGAACAGTTCAAGATAGTGGAATGAATTATCTTGCTTTAATTTTAGGAATGGTAATGGTTGGAGCAGTTTATTCAATCATTGCATTGGTTATCAAATTTGTAGGTACTAAATGGTTAGATAAATTATTACCTCCAATTATTGTAGGACCTGTAATTATGGTAATTGGACTTTCTTTATCTACTAGTGCAGTATCATTTATTACTACAAATACTACTAATGAATATAACTGGATGGCTATTTTATCAGGACTTGTTGCGTTAATTGCAACTGCTTTAAGTGCACATTATGGAAAAGGTACAATTAAGCTTATTCCTTTTGTTATTGGTATTTTATCAGGTTATGTTTTTGCAGTTTTAGTTACATTAATTGGATATTATGGATGCAAAAATTCTTATTTTAATATAGTAGATTTTGGACCTTTTGAAGCAATATTTAGTAAAGATAACATTAGTATTGCATCATTCTTTAATTATAAATTATTTGTACCTAATGATTCTGAATCATTTATTTTCTTAAGATTTGATGAAATTTCAAGATTTAATTGGGCTAGCATTGGACAAGTTATGTTACTTTTTATTCCAGTATCTTTAGTTACAGTTTGTGAACACGTTGGAGATCATAAGAATTTAGGTAATATTATTAATAAAGATTTATTAAATGGTGAACCAGGTATGAAAAGAACATTACTTGGTGATGGTGTTGCTACTGCAATTAGTGGAGCATTATGTGGTGCTGCAAACACCACTTATGGGGAAAACGTTGCTGTTATTGGTATGACTAAAATTGCATCTACAAAAGTTGTACTTAGTGCAGCACTCATGACAATTATTATTGGATTTATTACTCCATTTAGTGCATTACTTGAAACTATTCCACATTCAGTTACTGGTGGAGTCGCTTTAGTTTTATATGGATTTATTGCATCAAGTGGTATCAAGATGTTAATTAATGAAAAAATTGATTTTAATAAAATGAAAAATATCTTTATTGCTAGTGTTGTTTTAGTAAGTGGAATCGGAGGATTAATCTTTAAATTTGGAGATCCATCTAATCCTACAATTCAAATTACTTCAATTGCAGTTGCAATGATTCTTGGAATTTTCTTAAATGTTATCTTAAAAGAAAAGAAAGAAGATAAAGAAGAAGTAGAAGAAATAAAAGAATAAATGTAAAAATATTATTTATAGGAAGGTTGGTATTTAAAAGTATCAATCTTTTTATTTTTATATGAATTCTATACAATATAAATATTAAAAATTGAGGGTTTTAAAATGGAAGAATGGGATAGATTACAAAATGGTTTAATTTATAATGATTTTGATCAAGATTTATTTAATAGAAGAGTTAAAGCGAAAAAAATATTTAGAAAATACAATAAATCTAAAGACAATCAAATAAAGAAAAGAAATAAATTAATGAATGAATTATTTAAAAAAGTGGGTAGTAATGTTTGGATTGAACCAGAATTTAGATGCGAATATGGAAAAAACATTTCTATTGGAGATAATGTTTATATTAATTTTGGATGCATAATTTTAGATTGTGCTGAAATAGTTATTGAAGAAAACACTTTATTTGGACCAAATATCGGACTTTATGCCGCAAATCATTCTATTGATTCAAATGAAAGAATCAATGGAGGATGTGTTGGAAAACAAATTCATATTGGCAAAAATTGCTGGTTAGGTGGAGATGTTAAAGTTATTGGTGGGGTTACAATTGGTGATAATTCAATTATTGGAGCAGGAAGTATAGTAACAAAAGACATTCCTTCAAATGTTATAGCAGCAGGTAACCCTTGTAAAATTATTAGAGAAATTACTGAAAAGGATAAAACAGAATTTTCAAAGCGAATTAAAAAACGATAAGCTTAAACATTTATATAAATTAAAAGAAATAATTAAATAATTGGATAATTTTTAAATTTACTTACTTCTTGATTAGTAAGAAGATGAAAATTCATTTGATATTTAAGTAATTTTTTAGTATACTTGATTAGCATATTTATGAAATATGTTCTTCTCTACTCATCAAGAAGATGAGTCAGATGTCCAAAGGGAGGTTAAAAAACATGAAAAAGTACGAAATTATGTACATTCTTAAACCAACTTTAGATGACGCAGCTAGAAAAGAAGAAATGAACAAATTAAATCAAATCTTATCTAGCAATGGTGCAAAAGTTGGAAAAGTAAACGAATGGGGCCTTAAAGATCTTGCTTATGAAATTAAGAAAGAAAAGAAAGGTTATTATGTTGTTTTAAAAGTTGAAGCTGAAAAAACTGCATTAGATGAATTCAGTCGTCTTACAAAATTCAATAGTAATGTATTAAGATTCTTAATTACTGTTGATCACGAATAGTAAGGAGAAAGAATATGATTAATCGTGTAGTATTAGTTGGTCGTTTGACCAAAGATGTTGAACTTCGTAGAACACCATCAGGAGCAGCAGTTGCAAGTTTTACTCTTGCAGTTGATAATCCAACATTTGGCGCAAACCGTGAAAAGACATCAAGTTTTATTTCTTGTACAGCTTGGAATGGGGCAGCTGAAATTCTTGGAAAATATTGTAAAAAAGGAAGTCAACTTGGAGTTGATGGACGTTTACAAACAAGAAGCTATGATAGAAAAGATGGCACAAAAGCTTATGTTACCGAAGTTGTTGTAGAAAATATTACACTCTGTGGTTCAAAATCAACATCAAATAGTAGTGTAAATCCATCAAACGATAACGATTTCATGCAACCATCAAATGATGAAAGCTTAGATTTATCAAGTGATGACATTGCAGATGATGATTTACCTTTTTAAAATAGGAGAAAATTATGGCATTCGTTAAAAAAAGAAGTAAAAAGAAAGTTTGCTATTTTACAAAAAATAAAGTCAAATTTATTGACTACAAAAACGTTGAGCTTTTAAAGAAATTTATCTCTTCAAGTGGTAGAATTTCTCCACGTAGATTAACTGGCACAAGTGCTAAATATCAAAGAGAATTAGCAAAAGCTATTAAAAACGCACGTTATATGGCATTACTTCCATACGTTGAAGATTAATTAAATAGTAAATTTATTGAGGTTAGGTAGAAATATCTAACCTTTTATTTTTGTCTAAAAACCTATAATAACTTATAAAATTATTTAAAACCTATAATAACTTGTAATAACCTATAATAACTTGTAATAAAATTAAAAACCTATAATAACTTATAATAACTTATAAAAAGAATTTATTTTTTGAATAAAGTTTTTATTATCTTACATAATTTAAAATGTATATTTGTGATATTATATAGATAGATATTTGAGGAGGGGCTTATGAGTACTACAAATATTGTATTAATTGTCGTTTTTGTTATTTTATTTCTAATGATTGTGATTTTTTTACTATCAAGAATTAGAATTGTAAGACAAAGTGAAGAGTTCGTTGTAGAAAGACTTGGAGCATATAAAGCAACATGGACTGTTGGATTACATTATTTATGTCCTTTTATTGATAAAGTTAGTAAAAAAGTATCATTAAAGGAACAAATCTATGATTTTCCACCTCAACCAGTTATTACAAAAGATAATGTTACAATGCAAATAGATACTGTTGTCTTCTTTTATGTAACAGATTCAAAACTTTATGCTTATGGAATTGATGATCCAATTCAAGGTATTCAAGCATTAAGCGCTACTACTTTAAGAAATATTATTGGAGATTTAGATTTAGATGATACTTTAACAAGTAGAGATATTATCAATACTAAAATGCGTAATATTTTAGATGAAGCAACTGATCCTTGGGGAATTAAAGTTTCTAGAGTTGAAGTTAAAAATATTTTACCTCCACGTGATATTCAAGAAGCGATGGAAAAACAAATGCGTGCTGAAAGAGAAAAACGTGAAAAGATTTTAATTGCAGAAGGTGAAAAAACTAGTGCAATAACTATTGCTGAAGGTAATAAAGAATCTATGATTTTAAATGCAGAAGCTAATAAACAAGCAAAAATTAAAGAGGCAGAAGCAAAAGCAGAAGCAATCTTAAAAGTTAAAAAAGCAGAAGCTGATGGAGAAATTATGTTAAGAGAAGCAGAAGCAAGAGGCATCAAACTTTTAAATGAAGCATGTGCTAGCAAAGAAACTTTAGCGATTAAATCATTTGAGTCTTTAGAAAAAGTTGCTGATGGAAAAGCTACTAAGATTATTGTGCCTTCTTCAATGCAAGATTTATCAAGTTATGCAGTTTCTTTTAAAGAATTTTTAAAAGAAGAAAAAGAAGTTAAAGAAGAACCAAAAGTTGAACAAGTTATAACTTCTAAAAAGATTGAAAGAAAGATAAGAGAAAACGAAGATGTTCCACATGTTTTTGAAGAACATCCTTATTAAAAA